>LJXT01000045.1 GCA_001314815.1 Algoriphagus marincola HL-49 | reverse complement strand
GTCGTTTACGGAATATTTGTCGGTCATGCCTACGGCATTTCATGAAATCTGTAGCTTACACTTTCCAGCCATTGAAATGGCTGGCTAGTCAATGATTCATGCCTACGGCATTTCAATAAACAAAACTGGTCAAATCAAAACGTGATCTCGTTTTGTGCGTTATCCCAAATGTTAAGCCTCGCCATGACGATAAACATCCTATTCTTACTTCTTAACTACCCATCGTCCCAACTCCCAAACTACTTTCAATTCACCTTTTCCCCTCATTCCATCCCAATAAACCCACTATTCATCCCAACTTTTTGATGTCTAACTAAGGATTTGCGATTCTTGTATCCATGAAGGCAGGCAATCCAATCCAAGAAAAAGTAAAAAGGCATAAGGGAATTTATTTTCTATTGCTGCTCGCCCTTGTTTGTTATCTCTTCCAACTAGTAAACTTGATTTAACCCCAACATTATGAAGGAAAGAAGTTTTGATTTTAGACAGATCGAATGGTGGATTACCACTTTGGTTTTCGTCAGTATTGTGCTGTTTAATTTGATTGCCATCACCACTAATCGCAGTAGTTCGATCGCGCCTTATGACCGTATATTTGTACCGACCGCACTGTATGTGGTATTTTATATTTTTCATATGCTATTGATCCCGACCTATCTGAAGAACCGGAAAATCGGTCCTTTGGTCGGCTGGGGCATCCTTACTTTTGGTCTGGCATTCCTCTTTTCTTCTATACTTACTGTAAGTTTTGGTCACTCTTTCGAAAAGCTTTTTCAGCTCTTTATGGGGGTTATCTTCCTCTATATCAGCCATCAAGGTGGGGCTTTAGTTTTGAGAAATATGTTGACACCTCCCCGGCTTTCTTCCTATTATTTTTACAATCTCAGCCGGATGATTTTGACCTTTATTGTGCTCATTTTCTTCCTACTATTAGGTCAAAATTCCGTCATCAATGAAGGGGTATTGATTCTTTTTATCATGATTTTTCCTGTCTTATTTTCTTTGGTCTTGTACAATTATTACCTGGTCTATGGCAATCGAAAAGCAGGAAAAAACAAACAGGCCAATTGGTATTTGGCGCTCCTGTTGGTTATTGTATTCTTCGTATTTTTTGCGATAGCTGCAGGGAATAATCAGGAAGAAATCATTTTAATCGGATTCTTGATCAATGGAATTATTTTATTGATAATTAATCCTTTATCAAATCTTATTTTCAAAAAATACGAAACCCTGACAGGTAAAATTTTCAACCTCAGCACAGAGGTTGGGCAAGGACAGGCAAATCTTGATTTTCTTCGCTCTCAGATCAATCCGCACTTCCTTTTTAATGCCCTAAACACACTTTATGCGAGTGCCTTGATGGAAAATGCAGAAAAGACATCTGACGGCATCCAAAAGCTCGGTGATATGATGCGCTTTATGCTTCATGAAAATCAACAGCCGAAAATCTCCCTTTCTCGGGAAATAGACTACCTCCGAAATTACCTCGACTTGCAGATGCTTCGTTTTGGTTCGCAGGAAAATCTGGACGTGGATTTTCAAATTAATACGGATGGCTGTCAGGGTCAGATTGCTCCCATGTTATTGATTCCTTTTGTGGAAAATGCCTTCAAACACGGGATTTCGGCGAAGGAAAAGTCCTGGATTCGGATGAATCTGCGATGCATCTCTGGTTCGGTTCATCTCGACTTGGTCAATAGTGTTCATCCAGTCAAGGCTACTGAAAGATCGAATGAAACTTCCGGAATAGGTTTGGAAAATGTGAAAAAGCGTCTCAACTTGGTTTATCCCAACAGGCATCAATTAAATATTGTGTCCAATGACTCGGATTTCTTTGTACATTTTTCAGTGCAAATTCGTTAATCTATGATCAAAGCTATTGCCATCGATGATGAGGGTTTTGCATTAGAAGTGATCAAATCCCATGCTTCGAAAGTGCCTTTTTTAGAGATTCAGGCAAGTTTTACCGATGCCATGCAAGGATTGGAATACCTAAAAAATCATGATATCCCACTGGTATTTCTAGATATCAATATGCCGGATATTTCGGGAATTGATTTGGTAGAATTACTTCCTGCTGGCACGGAAGTGATTTTTACTACAGCTTATTCGGAGTTTGCGGTAAAAGGCTTTGATTTGGAAGCTTTGGACTATCTCTTGAAGCCTTTCAATCTTACCCGCTTTGTAAAGGCCTGTGAAAAAGCCCGAACCCGTATATTGGGAAACACGGATGATTCCTGGACTTTCATCAAAACACAGGAAGGTCAGGTGCGAATAGACTTTTCGGACTTATTGTACTGCGAATCGCAGGGGAATTATGTGATTTTTCAAAACAGTGAGGAAAAGTATCAAAGTCGGATGACGCTTCAGGAAGCTGAGCGACTACTTCCCGCCTACTTTATCCGCACGCACCGTTCTTTCCTTGCCAATAAAAATCAAATTAAAGTCGCCGAAAAGCATCAGTTGCGACTTGGAAAGTTTACCGTCCCCGTGAGTTCTACTTATTCTGATGAAGTCATGACCAAAATTAAAATCGAGTAGAAAAAATAGACCTATGGAGATCAACGGATTAATCGAAAGCCCCGAAATTGAACAGAATAGCAAACTGAAAGCTGCTTATTCTCAGTTAAAGAATCTCTTGTCAGAATTGAGAAAAAGAGAGATCCCGACAGCAATAGTGAATGCTATCGATCAGGAAATTGATAAGTTAAACGGCTTTTCAGGTTCGGATAAAGAACTGCTAAAGCAGGTCCGAAATTCCCAATCGCTGATTCTTTCCCTCATCAAAAAAGAGCTTGGTTTAGTTCCAAAAGGGCATTTCCAAACCATGTGGATGGCTCTTGGAATGGCAACCTTCGGGATTCCATTCGGAGTGGTTTTTGGGCTTACCTTAGGGAATATGGCCTTCTTTGCAATTGGAATTCCCATCGGCTTATCCATTGGTTTGGCAATAGGTTCAGGAATGGATAAAAAGGCACAAGAAGAAGGTAGACAGTTGGAAATTGAAATTAAAGCCTAGAAATGAAGCTGGTATTCCTTTCGATATTCTAAGGGTGTTTTTTGGGTTCGCTGTCGAAAAAGCCGATTGAAATTAGAGAGTGTATGGAAGCCTGAACTGAAGGCTACTTCGCTGACATTCAAATCCGTATCGTGTAAAAGCTTGCAGGCATGAGCTATTCGAACCTCGGTCAAAAAATCTGAAAAAGAGCGGTTCATGCGGGATTTGAAAAAGCGACTGAAAGCTGAAACCGACAAATTGGCCAGATCAGCTGCATCTTCAAGTGATACCTTTCCTTGGAAATGATTCATGACATAATCATGCACTTTACCCATTCTATCCTCTTCTGATTCTTTGTGTGAGTTGATATAACCGGGATTAGCGATCAATTTCTTTTCGTTGGAATGAGCAATTGTCTCCAAGATCTTCAACAAATGAATGACTTGGCTTGGACCGGAACTTTGAAGCATGTCCAGCATCAGCTTTTTGACCTGAAGATTGGTCTCTCCCCCTATTTCAATTCCAAACTTCGATTGCTCCAGTAAAACAGAAATGGGCTCAAACTCTTCAAAAACAAAGGGTGAATCATTCAGGAAATTCTCAGGGAAATAAATCACCACGCCACGAGTTTCCAATTGATTTTCACTACGAAAATAAGCTGGATCATTTCTCCAAAGATGCGGAAGATTAGGCCCCGTCAAGACCATATCCCCTTCCCTAAAAGCCTGAATATTATCCCCGACGAAACGGGTTCCCCTACCCTTCAAAACAGTAAACAACTGATATTCGGAATGAAAGTGCCAATTGACATCAAAATATGGGGCTACCAAGTCCTTAATCAAAAGGGCTTTGTTTTCGGGAATTCTTGACTTTTTTAAGGGCTTTCTCACTGCTTATTGACTCAATTTTACCATTAAGTGATCCAAATAAGCAAAATACAGTCAGAAATTACCAAAAAATAGGAAGAAGTATTCATCAATTATATGGAATATAGCTAATCGATTTTGCCCAAACCCAAATAATCATGAATCTGAATAAAACAGGCATTAGCTTTTTGGCGCTAATACTTTTGGTGATAGCAAGCTGTAGCCAAAGCAAAAAGGAAGTTTTTCTCTCTATGACAGAGCCAAGAAGAGTGGAGATTCTAGTGCTTGGCCACGAAAGCGAGCATCATAATTCCGAGAAATTCATGCAGCATCTTGGAATTCCTTTGTTCCAAAAAGGCATCAACCTGACTTACACAGCTGATCCAAATGATCTGAATGAGGATATGCTCTACAATTATGATGGCTTGATGATTTATGCAAATCATGATGATATCACCTCTGAACAGGAAAATGCACTCAAAGACTATGTACAAAGCGGAAAAGCCTTAATTCCCATCCATAGTGCTTCTTGGTGTTTCCGAAACTCTGATTGGTATATCAATACTGTAGGTGGCCAATTCGAATCTCATGGAGAAGGCGATTTCACAGCTACGATTGTCGATGCGGATCACCCCATCATGAACGGGATCGAGGAATTCGAAACTTGGGATGAGACTTATGTCCATTCTCAACTCAATCCAGATATGCATGTTCTAATGGAGCGAGTGGATGGAGACCACCGGGAGCCTTATACCTGGACCTTGGAAGAAGGAAAAGGTAGAGTTTTCTACACCGCTTATGGACACAATGAAGAGACTTGGAAGCAGCCGGAATTTCAAGAACTCGTAGCAAATGGGATTTTGTGGGCTGTGGGTGATGAGGTAAATGCACTTTTGGCAGCTTATGAAATTCCTCAGCCGGAATTCCGGGATGCAGAAATTCCAAACTATGAGCGAAAGGATCCCGCACCACGCTATCAGCTACCGCTATCTCCCGAGGAAAGCATGAAAACCGTACAGCTTCCTGTAGGGTTCGAAATGACACTTTTTGCTTCTGAACCGATGATCATCAATCCCATGTCTATGACTTGGGATGAAAGTGGTAGGCTTTATGTAATTGAAACAGTCGATTATCCGAATGAGGTCAGAACTGAAGGAGGAAATGACAAAATCAAAATTCTGGAAGATACTGATGGAGACGGAAAAGCGGATAAGGTGACCGTTTTCGCAGATAATTTGAACATCCCAACTTCAATCATGGCTGTCAATGGAGGGATTTTAATATCCATGGCTCCTGATTTTGTTTTTCTAAAAGATACCGATGGAGACGATGTAGCTGATGTGCGGGAAGTCATCATGACCGGCTGGGGAAAAAGCGATACGCACGCAGGTCCATCCAATCTCAAATATGGATTTGATAATAAAATTTGGGGTGTTTTAGGATACTCTGGATTTAGAGGTACTGTCAGCGGAGAGGAGCATTCTTTCGGGCAGGGTGTTTACCGCTTTAAGCCGAATGGGGAAAATCTGGAATACCTAGGCAATACTTCTAACAATACCTGGGGTTTGGCTTTCACAGAAGACTTTGAAACCTTTATTTCCACTGCCAACGGACAGCACAGTGTGTATTTTTCTATGGAAAACAAATACGTCAAGCGTCCAGTCTTTCAAGGTTCAGCCAATACCGTTCATGGCATCGACAGTCACTACGATATGCCTCACCTGACCCCTTTCCTTCGTCAAGTGGATTGGCATGGAGGCTACACAGCCGCTGCAGGACATTATTTCTACACGGCAAGAAGCTTTCCGGAGAAATTCTGGAATCGAATTGCTTTCGTAGCTGAACCTACCGGCCGAGTCCTTCACAATGCCATCATCGAATCAGATGGTTCTGGATATACCGAAAAGAATGGATTCAATATTTTGGCTAGTTCGGACGAATGGTTCTCCCCTGTTCATGCGGAAGTAGGACCGGATGGAGCCCTTTGGGTGGCGGATTGGTACAACTTCATTATTCAGCATAATCCAACGCCAAGAGGCTTCGAAAATGGAGCTGGAAATGCCTACATCAACCCGCTAAGGGACAGTCAGCATGGAAGAATCTACCGCATCAGTTACAAAGGAGGAAAAGACTCCAAAACCTTAGATCTCAAGGACGCGAGTAATTCCGAACTGATTGAGGCGCTTAAAAGTGAGAACATGTTCTGGAGATTGACTGCTCAGCGTCTGATTGTAGAGCAGCAATATACCGAAGTAATCCCTGACCTATACAAGATAATCACTGACCAATCAGTCGATAATATCGGCCTAAATGCTCCTGCAGTCAATGCCTTGTGGACACTTCATGGATTGGGTCAACTCGATGGAAGTAATAAAGAGGCAAGTATGCTGGTGGAAAAGGCTCTTCGTCATCCTTCAGCCGCTGTCCGCAAAAATGCCTTACGGGTTTTACCATCCAATCAAGAAAGCTTGAGAGCGATCTTGGGGTCTGGTATTTTGGATGATTCAGACTTGGCTACCAGAAAATTTGCTTTCTTGGCTCTTTCTGAAATGCCTTTCTCAGAGGATGCAGCTAAAACTTTGCTTCAGACTGCTGAAAAAGCTGAAAATGGTCAGGATCCGTTTTTGCCTCAGGCATTGTTTGCGGCTGTCCTCTCCCATCCTACTGAATTTGCCAAGCGGGATAATACAGCGGCACTTCAAGCTTCAGGTGATGGAGAGCTTTCTCTTGCAGACCGAATCAGCCGAAGTTTGGTAGCAGAGCAGTATCCATTGGATTCTAGAAACTCCATCCTCTTTCCTCCGGACATAGCTGGAAAAGAGATTTCAATTCGAATGATCGTTTCCAAAGGCAATAATCCAATGGATGGAATTTTGGTAGCTTCTGGCAACAACACGAATGGCTACAGTTTGTACATCTTTGAGGATGCGCTTCACTTTGCAGTAGCACAGGATGAAAAATTGACAATCATCAGTACCAAAAAACCACTTCCTGAGGAGCAATTCATTATTGATGCCACCTTGGTGGAAGATGGAAGCATGAGTTTGAAAATTAACGGTGAAGAAATTGGCAAAGCCAAAACCAAAGGTCTATTCACGGCAGAACTTTCTCCTAGAAGGGTTCGTGTAGGCCAAAATGATTCTAGAAATCAAGTTGGAAAATATGTGGGAGGCTGGATGTTCTCTGGAAGAATAAGCAACAAATCTACCTTGGCCTTGAAAAAGCCAGGAACGGATCTCGCTGAAGATTCAGATAACGTTGCCACCGTTTCAGCCAATGGAAGTTCGATTGTGAAGCTGGCCGTCATTCCGCACGAGATGAAATATGACAAGACCACCTTTACCGTAAAGGCTGGTTCACAGGTGACTATCGATTTTGAAAACCCGGACTTCATGCAGCACAACTTGGTCATCGGCCAAAAAGGATCCATGGAAACGATCGGAGAAGCGGCAGATGCCTTAGCTCGTGACCCAAAAGGAGCCGAACAAAATTATGTGCCTAGAATACCGCAAGTCCTAGCCGCCACTCGATTGGTCGATCCAGAAGGACGGGAATCACTGGTTTTTGTAGCTCCTACCGAACCCGGAGAATATCCCTTTGTCTGTACCGTACCGGGTCACTGGAGAATTATGAATGGAATTATGATTGTGGAATAAGGATGGCTTTAGATGTAAAATTTGGTGTAAGTACCTGGCTTTGGACTTCACCCTTTAGTTCAGAAACCATTTCTCTTTTTGAGAAAATCAAATCCTTCGGATACGATGCGGTAGAAATACCGGTTGAAGATCCAGAATTGATTGACATTGACCGGGTCAAGAAAGCGCTCGCAGAACATGCTCTCAAACCTATCATCTGCGGGGCTTTCGGGCCTACCCGGGATTTGACTCATGAGGATCCCAAATTCCATCAGACTTGCTTCGATTACTTGGATGCTTGCTTTGAAATTGCTTCCGAATTGGGAGCAGGCTTTGTGGGAGGCCCCATGTACTCTGCAGTAGGCAAGGCCCGCTTGGTATCTCCCGAGCAACGAAAAGTCGATTGGGATCGTGCGGTCACTAATCTTCAGAAGGTGAGCAAACGAGCTGGAGAATTCGGGTTGGAGATCGCTCTGGAAACCTTGAATCGATTCGAAACAGATCTAATTAACACTGCTGCAGAACTCAAGCAATTAATCGCTGATATCAACGAACCTCAGGCTAAAGCACTTTTGGATGGCTTTCATATGAGCATTGAAGAACCAAGCATTGAAGATGCCATTGCAGCTGTTGGGGACAAATTAATCCACGTCCAAGTCTCAGAGAACTACAGAGGAACTCCGGGTACTGGACAGACAAATTGGTCTGCATGGAAAAGAGGCTTGGAAAAGATCAATTACCAAGGTGCCATTTCCATCGAAAGCTTTACACCGAATGTAAAAGAACTGGCCGGAGCAGTTTGTATTTGGAAGCCTTTGGTACCATCTCAGGATGGATTCGCCAAAGAGGGGCTTGAATTCTTGAAAAAATGGGCAGCAGAATAGACAAAAGTATCAAGACGCAAGTATCAAAACAACACTAAACAACATCTGACATCCGAAAATATTTTATTCTTTTAAACCCAAAAACAACATATCTATGAGCCAAAAACCAATCAATATTGCCATCATCGGCCTTGGATTTGGTGCTGAGTTTATTCCTATCTATCAGAAGCACCCCTTGGCAAACATGTATGCCGTTTGCCAAAGAAATAAAGAAAAAGCCGAAGAAATCGGGAAAGCTTTTGGCATCGAAAAAGTCTACACAGACTATGACGAGCTGCTAAAGGATCCAAATATCGACGCAGTTCATATTAATACCCCCATTCAAAATCACGCGGAACAATCCATCAAAGCACTAAAAGCGGGAAAACATGTAGCCTGTACGGTTCCCATGGCAACGGCCGTAGATGAATGCCGTCAGATCGTCGAACTCTGTGAAGAGACGGGTTTGACCTATATGATGATGGAAACAGTCATTTACAGCAGGGAATTTCTTTTTGTGAAGGAAATGTATGAGAAGGGAGAGTTGGGGAAAATTCAATTCCTAAGAGCCTCGCATCAGCAGGAAATGGCTGGGTGGCCCGGATACTGGGAGGGCCTCCCTCCGATGCACTATGCGACTCATTGCGTAGGTCCTGTGTTGGCTTTGCCAAAAGGTCAAGCTGAGTATGTTTCTTGCCTCGGTTCGGGTCGGATAGATGAAAATCTGATCCCAAAGTACGGTTCTCCTTTTGCTATTGAAACTTGCCACATCAAGTTAAAAGATTCTGATCTCGCAGCAGAAGTCACACGTTCACTTTTCAATACAGCGAGACAGTACCGGGAAAGCTTTGATGTGTACGGTTCCAAGAAGTCCTTTGAATGGACACTTATCGAACATGAAGACTCGGTGATTCATACCGGTGAAGTTCCAGAAAAGGTCAAAATCCCAGATTATGCTCATTTGCTACCTGAGGAAATTCAAAAATTCACAACCCAAGGGGTATATGACTCAGATGAAAACCAGCATTTATCCTTTACCCAAGGTTCTGGTCATGGCGGTTCCCATCCGCATTTGGTCGATGAGTTCTTAAATGCACTCACGGAAGGCAGGGCTCCTTACCCGGATGCACGACAATCAGCCAATATTACCTGCGTGGGAATTTTGGCCCATGAATCTGCCATGGAAGGAGGAAAAATCAAATATCTACCTGAATTTACTATCAGCAAATAAAACCAAAAAGGCCTGGAAAATTTCCAGGCCTTATTTTTTGATTTTTTCACCACAGAGCACACAAAGGAGTTTTTGAAACACAAAGGACACGAAAGGCACGAAGAAGATGAATCACTAAGGACACAAGGGGCATAGCTTGTCCCGAGCATCGGGAAAGGATAGGTAAGAAAAAGCTTAGTGTTCGTTGTGCTCTTGGTGGTTTATTTCCACGTAAGACACAGAGAAAAACTTCGACCTTCCTAATTCCAGCTTCTGTCTTCCTACTTACTTTACCTTTTTCGCTTCTGTCACAAACATATCCATCAGCGATCCAGAAGCACTTTCATTATCCACTTTTTTCAGACTCAAGTAAACATCATAACCAGTGATATTGAAATAAGCAGTCAGAACGCCATCTGTAATATTTACAGAGGACATTTCCTTTTCTGTACCGGATACATCTTCCACGAAATAGCCCATGGTTTTGCCGTCAACAGTTTCAAATCGCATAGGAATAGTCGCCGTTCCTTCTGGGGTATCGTAAACCGTCACGGCCCACTTTCCTTCGAAGTACTCAGGAGAGGAAGTAAAACTGGATAAGGTGACCAGTGAGCCCATAGCCACAAGCAGGACTAGCAATAAGGAGGATAATTTTTTCATTGATGTAAAGGGTTAAATTTTTCAGAATTTAACCAATCTAAATGATTGAAAAAACACCTTTCCTAAAATTAATTTATGAGGGATTAAATTTAAATAGGTAAATTATCTCTTCAAATTTGAATAAAATAAATCTAATAAATTTCTTACTCCAAATTTCAATGTGCTTTATTTTAAAATCTATATCTTTAATAGTAAATTAATTCTTTAAAATATAATGTTTAAACCAAAAACAGGAAGCTATTTTAAGTATTCGATTCTTTTAAGTCTCAATTACTAAAATAAAAACCATTTATGTAAAAGCTTCTGAATTTTTAGTGCTCAAGCTAAGTATGAGGAAAGCTCATCATTTAACTGATTTTCAATGTCCTATGAATTATTCTAACACTTTAAACACATTTAAAATAATAACATAATCTTTATACATACAGTTTTTTGCATTAATCTAATTCAAAAAAATCAGTAGTAAGACTTATGAATAAAATATCGTTTATTTATCTTTAAAGGCTAAAATTTAGCTGTTCTCTTCTTGGGATATGATAATTAGCCCAAGCTGACATAAATTTAAAATCAGTTTCATAAATTATTCAATGTTCAATTTAGTATTATTTCTCTTATTGATTTTCAATTCTGCTGATCCTATAAGTGATAGCTTGACATTGGAGCTTCAAAAAACAGAAAATCCTGGCACGAAAGCCTCACTTTATTATTCCTTAGCTAAACACTACTACGGTTCGGATCAGGATTTAGCCATTTCTTATGCAGATTCATCCATTTATTTTGGAGAAATGGCTGATTTGCCTAAAATGCAAGGAAATGCCATCAATATCAAAGCTGTAGCTTATCTGATTAAATCTGATTTTGAAACTTCAATGAAGCTGAATGTGGATGCATTGAGAATCAGAGAAAGCATACAGGATACGCTTGGACTAGTGGAGTCTCACCTTAACATCGGAAATATTCTGTATCGAACCGGTGAAAGTTTCGAAGCGGCAGAGCGATATAAAAAAGCTTTGTCATATGCCAAGATGGCCAATAGTCAACGAGGATTGAGTCTGCTATACAACAATTTGGGGAGTTACTACCGGGATAGATGGATTTCTACTAATGAAAAAGAAGATTTGGACTCAGCAAAAGCTTTCCTATCCCAATCTTTAGAAATCAAAACCAGCTTAAAAGATGTAAGTGGACTTATTCATACACTGAATCAGCTTTCCGAATTAGCTCAAAGTGAAAAGCAATTTATGCTTGCTGAGAATTACCTGAAAAGGAGTTTGAAGGTGTCCGAAGGAATCAATGATACAGAGCTTCAAATTTCAGTATTGACGCAACTTTCTCAATTCAATCTAGAGGTAGGAGACAGAAATCAAGCTTTAAATTATGCAAAAAGTGCTTTTGAACTTGCCGAAAGAATGAATTCAAACTACATGATTTCAAATACTGCAAATTATCTGTTAAATGCATATCAAGAAAATGGAGATTATCGAAATGCATTGGAAATTGCAAAACAAAAATTAGAAGCTGATGCCTTACTGTTTAATGAAAGCAAACAAAAAATCCAAGATGATTTACTGATCCAATACGAGTCTGAGAAAAAGGAATTGGAAAATCAAAAACTCCTGGAGGAACAACGATTTTTAGATTTAAACCTACAGCGAAAAAATGAACTTTTGATTGCTGCATTGTTAATTTTGGTTGGTTTGATTGGGCTTGGGATATATCAACGCAAGAAGAACAATCAACTAGAACTAGCCAAGAAAAAGCTAGACATAACCTTGGCTCAATTGACCGAAAAAAACGACCAAGTAGAAAAACAGTCAGTACTTCTGAGTCAGGCGAATTCTGAACTCAAAGAGGCAAATTCTATTCGGGAAAAGTTGTTGTCTGTGGTATCACATGATGTAAAAGCTCCCCTCTCCTCCCTTCAGGTTCTTTTAGAATACTGGGATCAAAAAATCCTAAGTAATGAAGATTTAGCTAGCCTAGTACCTAGAATTGCTAAACAGACAAAAACTGTCCAAGAGCTACTAAAAAACCTTCTGCAATGGGCTCAGACGCAGATGAAGTATAACAATATTCAACTAACAGAAACCAAATTGAAGGTGTTGGTAGATGAATCCATTAAATTTGCAATTCCAACAGCCGAAGGTAAAAACATTGCCATTTTAAATAGTATACCTGAAAATCTAATCATTAAAACTGATGGTAATAGGCTAAATTTCATCATTCGTAACCTAGTTTCAAACGCTCTGAAGTTTACCAATCCTAATGGGCAAATTGAAGTTTCATTTAAGTCTACAGGAAATGGTAAAATCTATATTTCGGACAACGGAATAGGTATGAGTAAGAAGAAACTCGAGTCTCTTTTTCAACAGGGTTTGGGGCCTTCCATTGGGACAGCAGGAGAAAAGGGTTCAGGCATTGGATTATTACTATGCAAGGAATTTGCTGAAAGCATGGGGGCCCACTTAGAAGTAGCGAGTGAAGAAAATAAGGGCTCAACCTTTACGATTACTCTTGGGTAGGATTTTCATCCCTTAGCTATGCCTAATTGCAGTTAAATCTTCCTTGTCTAAGTGAATTTACTATTCAAACTTTTTGTATCCTTGGAGCTAGAGCGATTTCAACGATTCAACTCAATTACAATCCGATAGCCATCGGCATTGTAATGATAAATAGATGTGGTTAAATACTAAGCCAAGTTAATCGCTCAATCTACACCTAAGAAAAGTTTTTAGTCTAACTTCTACAGGTTGGGTATTGCCTTTTCTTTTTCTTGATTGTAACCAAAAGATTAAAGTGACCATATTTGAATTGATTATGGTTTTGGAGTGAAATAGCGCTATTGAGATTGCTATTGAATTTAATACAGAAATCATTATTTCCCTGTATTTCCCCTTTTTACATTCTAAACCTTGTTAAGAGAGATATTTCAGAAAATGTAGCTTTAAAGCTGAAAAATAGGCATAAAAAAAGCACCTAGACAAAATCTAGGTGCAATTAACTTAAGAGCCCCTTGCCGGGATCGAACCAGCGACCTACTGATTACAAGTCAGTTGCTCTACCAGCTGAGCTAAAGAGGCTTTCTTTAAGGTGGTGCAAATATATACTTTCAAGATTTTCGCTCCAAGTACAGCAGAAGGATTTTTTTTTCACCTTTTGCTATCTCGCTAATAATGAGGAGAAAAAATTTTAAAATTCTCTAAGTATAGAGAGCTTCTTCTTTAATTTCTCAATCTCTTCTTCTGCTTTTTGAATTTTAGCATCAAATTGGTTCTTCAATTTATCAGCTGTTTTGGATGCGGCGAAGAATTCTAAGTTATTTTTCCAGAGTGTAATATTATTCTCAAGATCTGAAATTTGTTTTCTGATACCGTGCTCTTTCTTGTTGAAGGTCTTGTTGGCATTCGGATCTCCCTGAATTCTGTTCAAGTTTAATCGGAACAAGAAATCATCACGATCAAAGTCCTGCTCCATATGCTCTAGATAGCTATCTACAGCAGCTTTAAACTCAGCCTGGATTTCCTTCATATTCTTTCGCGGAACAAAGCCCAAGTCGTTGAATTCTTTTACAAATTCAGTGATTTGCTCCTCAGTTGGATTGGACTTAGCTGCCTTCAAAATTTTAGCACAGATTTCCTTTTTCTTTTTGAGGTTTTCCTCGTATTCGGAATTAGCTTGTTTGTTGGCATTTCGACGTTGATCAAAGAAGAAGTCACAAGCACTTTTAAAACGCTTGTACAGGCCGTCTCTGTTCTTCTCAGGCATCGGTCCGAGCTTCTTCCAGTCCTGTTGAAGCTTGATCATTTCATTTGCCGTGGCCTGCCAATCTGTAGATTCTTTTATAGCATCTGCTTTTTGAATCAATTCCTCAGCCTTAGCCGCATTGGTAGCGCGCACTTCATCCAGTTCTTTAAAGAATTGGTTTTTATGGCTAAAGAACTGCTTAAAGGATCCCCAGAAAGCACGATTGATTTCACGAGCAGCTTCGCGAGGCACCTGCCCTATTTTCTCCCATTGCTTTTGGATTTCTAGGATTTCTTTGGTTTTCGCATTCCACTCCTTGATTCGATCAGCTTTGAAATCCAAAAAGTCCTTTAGCTTTTCTACTAATTGTTCTTTTTCTTCCTGATTCTTTTTGAATACTTCCTTCTGGCTTTCGTAGAAGGCCTTTCGTCTGTCGTAGACCGCATCAGAAGCAGCCTTGAACCGCTGCCAAAGGGGCTCTTGTTCCTCTCTTGGCACTGGCCCGATATGCTTAAATTCCTCATGCAATTCATTCAACTCTTTAATAGCCTCCTGAAGGTTTGCATGATCTTTCAAGGCTTCTGCCTTGTCACAAAGCTCAAGCTTTGCTTCTAAATTCTTCTTACGATCTAGTTCCTTTAGCTCAAAATAAATACTTCGATTATCATAGAATCGATCCATCAGCGCATTATAGCTTGCCCAAAGGCTTCTATTTTGCGAAGAAGGAACCGGACCAATAGACTTCCATTCCTCTTGAATAGCTTTGATAGCATTGATGCTTAAAGTCGTCTCCTCACCGTCCACTAGTTCACGAAGCCTATCTAGAATTTGATTTTTTGATTCTAGATTTTTCTCCTTTTGTCGCTCTGCTTCTTTTCGGATAGAGTTTACTTTTGCTCTAAACTCAAAAAATACCCGACTGAATTCTTTCTCCTCATCAGAAGGTCTAAAGTCAAAGTCATCTTCCGCACCGCCATCGCTTTTGAATTTTTCAAACGCTTCCTCGCGCTCTTTAGATGTATATTCATCAAAAGCGGATTTGATATTGGTGACCAGTTTTTCAATTTTAGAAGGATTCGGCGCATCGGCCGTTTTCTCCTTGAGTAACTTGATCAAAGCTGCTTTGCTGAGTCCCTCTAGATCGATCTCTTCTTCATGCTCCTCCTCTTCAGAATCTTCCTCAGATTCATCATCTGAAGCAGCACTTTCAGTCTCGTCTTTAGAATCACCCTCAGTTTCTGAATTTTCTTCCTGATTCTCTTCTTTAGATTCAGCGTTTGCCTCTGCAGCCTGAGACTCGCTTGTGGTAGCCTCTACAGTAGATATTTCCTCAGCAACATCTTCCACCGTATTGGAAACTTCGTCCTCTATTTTTTCAGGAGTCACATCTTCCGCTGGCTTGACCTCTTCAGAAGTTTCAGCAACGTTTTCAATTTCTTCATTTTTACCCTTTGCTGGTGAAGTTTCTCCAGCTTGAGTCACCTTGTCCTTTTCGGACGAATCCTTGCTATGATCAGTCATAAAATCGTTACTATTTCAATACTATATGGGCAAATGTATGGATTTTGGCTAATTTAATCTTGGGTCCGGTGGATAATTTGCAATAACCTTGAATTCGCCTCCCATATTTTTTAAAAGACTTCTCCAAAGCTCCTCAGGAGTATTGGCGAGGGTATCAGGATTAATTTCGGATTGACAGATAATCCAGACATTTTCACTCAACTCTTCCTGCAATTGATCAGGAGCCCAACCGGAATAACCTAAAAAGAACCGAATAGTTTCGACTTGAATAAGACCAAGGCGCAATGCCTCGACTAATTCCTGAAAATCACCTCCCCACCAAAGCTGTTTCCCGATTTTGATACTTCCTTCTATCTTTTTTTCTCCTACATAGACAAAGTGTAGGGTATTTTGTTCTACAGGTCCACCTACATACACTTCAGCGTCCAAAAAATCCATTCCCTCAACGATTTCATTGAGCCTGAGTATGGAAGGCTTGTTTAGAACCAAACCAAAACTTCCTTCTTCATTATGCTCACAAAGAAGAACTACAGATCTAGAAAAATTCTCATCCTGCAAAAAGGGCTCAGAAATCAAAAGATCTCCGGCTTGCGGATTTTCAGCACTTTGGTTTTTCATTCCATTGATTTTTTCAGATTAATGAAAGGAAAAATATAGGTCGAAATTTTATAAATGCAATAGCGATCGTACTTTTATTGATAAATTTAATAGGAGATTAATCAAGCATGGATATTTCATCAATTCGTAAAGACTATACACTCAAATCCCTGGATATCAGCGATGTAAATAATAGCCCATTTGAGCAATTTCACCAATGGCTACGAGAGGCGATCAGTGCTGAAGCACTGGAAGTCAATGCAATGACTCTCTCTACCTTGCATGCAGATGGCTATCCAAATGGACGGGTGGTTTTATTAAAAGAATTGGACTATGGTTTTGTATTTTTCAGCAACT
Source organism: Algoriphagus marincola HL-49 (assembly GCA_001314815.1). Taxonomy (GTDB): domain Bacteria; phylum Bacteroidota; class Bacteroidia; order Cytophagales; family Cyclobacteriaceae; genus Algoriphagus; species Algoriphagus marincola_A. Next base: position 9,572 of record LJXT01000045.1, on the reverse strand, counting down.
ACCAAAGTGAAAAAGGTCAAGAATTAGAAAATCACCCGAAAGCTTCCTTGACCTTCTTTTGGCCTGAGCTAGAAAGACAAGTCAGAGTCATGGGAACCGTAGAAAAAATAAGTGAAAGTCAATCCGATGAGTATTTCCTAAGTCGTCCTAAAGGTTCTCAAATCGGGGCTTGGGCTTCTCCACAAAGCCATAAAATCAGATCTCGAGAAGTGCTAGAAGAGCGACTCAAAGAGATGCAGCTACGATTTGAGGAAGAGAAATTAGTTCGACCGCCGCACTGGGGTGGATACCGGGTACTGCCACACAAGATTGAATTTTGGCAGGGAAGACCTAGTCGGCTTCATGATCGTATTTTGTATGAAAAAAATGAAGCAGGCGCTTGGACTATCAGCAGACTTGCTCCTTGATTATTTCAAATCAAAAAGGTCATTTACCCCAATCATTCGCTCTACGGTGAATCCCTCTCCGTACTTGGCCATAATTTTATGCCCCATTTCCCTAGAGCGTGCCTCTATAAATGGTAAAAATTCAGGATCAGAAATAAAACTTTCAGGCTCTTTACTGTTTGGATCATAAAATTGAGACTGATAAGCCAAAATACTGGCTACTTTGGTATCCCAATATTCTGTGATATCTACTACAAAATCTGGCTCGATGTAATTGTTTTGAATAAAGTGGTAGACAAATTTCGGCCTCCAAGCTTTTTGCTTTTGTCCATCCACTTCTGTTTCAATTTTGTGCAAGCCACTCATGAAACAAGCATTTGTGGCTAAAGAGGAGCCTTTACCATGATCAGGATGTCTATCTGAAGGTGCATTTGCCAATACGATGTCTGGCTGATATTTCCGAATTACTTTGATCAACTCAAGCTGGTGGGCAATATCATCCTGAAAGTACACATCCTTGAAGCCCATATTTTCTCGGGCAGCTAATCCTAAAATTTTTGAAGCTTTATCGGCCTCTTCCAACCGAAGTTCAGGAGTGCCTCTAGTACCCATTTCACCCTTGGTGAGATCAACGATACCGACTTTATGACCTTTTGCCACATGTGCGGCAATAGTTCCTGAACAACCCAGTTCTGCATCATCAGGATGCGCAGCAATCACTAATATATCCAGCTTCAACATTTTATCTAATTCTCAAGTTTTGTCCTATTCGCAAAATACTACGTGTCGATATTCCATTCATTCTAGCGATACTGCTTACTGAAACGCCATATCGCCTGGCTATGACTCCTAGGTTTTCACCACTCCTGACACGGTGATAGACACGCTGTCGGGCTTTGGCAATGTGAGAAAAAGTGGCTGGGGATATAAAAAGTTCCTGACTCAAGATTTTTGGTGCGCTGAAATCATAGACGATTTCTGGATCAAAGGCAAGGCCCCGATAGCGAAGCTCATAGTGAAGGTGTGAACCTGTACTTCTTCCAGTATTTCCACCTTTAGCAATAATATCTCCCGCTTTGACTTCCTGTCCTACATCGACTAGAATTTTGGAGAGGTGACCGTAGACTGTCTCTAACCCATTTTTGTGTCTGACTACTACGTAATACCCATAGCCATAGCGGTCGTAAGACCTTATTCGTACAATCCCATCAAAGGCTGCATAAACTGGATCGCCGGTAATCAAATCCAAATCAGTGCCATAGTGCCATCTTCTCCATCTATATCCAAATCGAGAAGTGACAGGAGTTTCATCGAGAGGTAGCTTCCAATCGTAGCCAAAAAATGTATCGTAGAGCCTTACTTTTACCGTGTCCTGAAATTGGTCAACATCGAAATTGTAAATATCAATTTTCTTGGAATCCCAGGACGAATAGTATTCATAGGCGGTTACCCATATACTATCAATCAAAATTTGCTCTGACACCTTTGCCAACCGGTTGGTGGGAGCCCAAATCATATAGTCCTGATCTTCGGAAACAATAGATCTAACCTTTCCCAAATTGACATTATTTTGAAAAAGGATAGAATCTGTGATCGATGAGAGGGTTCGTAGATATGACTCTTGGTCAAATCCTCTCAATTCGATATTAGGACGCTCCTTTGCTTCAAATTGGGTTTCTGATTTATCTTTTTTTATGATCTTAGGAAAAATTTGAGCATTGGAATGTTCTATTCCAATGCTCAGTATAGTTCCTAGAATCAGTATCAACCGAAGATACTTCATGCATTTAATTAATGGGTTTCTGACTCTGCCAGATAGCGTTCAGCATCCAAAGCAGCCATACATCCTGTACCAGCTGCTGTGACAGCTTGTCGGTACACATTGTCTTGGGCATCTCCACAGGCAAATACCCCTTCTACGTTTGTTTTTGTCGTCCCGGGAATAGTTTTGATATAGCCTGCTTCATCCATATGGATGAAATCCTTGAATACTTCTGTGTTTGGCTGATGACCAATAGCAACAAAGAAGCCAGAAATTTTCAATTCCCGTTTTTCTCCTGTTATATTATTTAAAACACGCACGCCAGTCACCTCATCCTCTCCTAAGATCTCATCCGTTTCGGTATTCCAGAGAACCTCAATTTTAGGATTATTCAAGACACGCTTTTGCATGATTTGAGAAGCACGCATTTCGTCTCTTCTTATCAGCATGTAGACTTTATTGGTAATATTTGCTAAATAGGAAGCTTCCTCGCAGGCAGTATCCCCTGCCCCTACAATTGCTACATCCTGACCTCGGAAGAAAAACCCATCACAAACGGCACAGGCTGAGACACCCTTACCATTCAATCGAGTCTCACTGTCAAGACCGAGCCATTTAGCAGAGGCACCTGTAGATATGATGACTGTGTCTGCTTGTAGCTGGATTTGATCATCTACGGTAACCAAATGGGGTTTTTGGGAGAAATCTACAGCTGTCACAAGACCATAGCGAACTTTGGTTCCAAAGCGCTCAGCTTGCTTTCGAAAATCCTCCATCATTTCAGGCCCCATGATTCCATCTGGATAGCCAGGGTAATTCTCTACATCTGTAGTAATTGTCAATTGTCCACCAGGCTGACCACCTGTATAAAGAATAGGGCTCAAACCTGCTCGTGCAGCATAAATGGCTGCTGTATATCCAGCAGGCCCTGATCCTACGATCAATACTTTAACTTTTTCTATTTCTTGATTCATCTAATTTGAAATTAAATACGGCAAATTTTTGCAAATCTGTTTAAGCCACAAAGTTAGGACATGTTAAAGTTCCCAAATGTGACTCAAATCATTTAAAAAAGTGAAAAAAGGTAAAAAAGAAAGGGGCCGAAACCCCTTTTTATGTTAGCCTAAGTATGGTTTGAGCGTCTTACTTCTCGAGGTATGTCTGAGTCTTCGGATCGCTTTCTCCTTAATCTGTCTTACCCGCTCACGAGTAAGATTAAACTTCTCTCCTATCTCTTCAAGAGTCATGGCATGCTGACCATTCAAACCGAAATACAAGGTGATCACGTCTGCTTCACGCTGTGTAAGCGTAGAAAGTGCTCGCTGTACTTCTTTTCGAAGGGAATCAGTCATCAAGCCGTCATCCGGCTTCTCATCACCATCATTCTCCAACACATCCAAAAGGCTATTTTCTTCACCTTGAACGAATGGAGCATCCATGGATACGTGACGCCCGGAGATTTTCATCGTATCGACTACTTCGGAAGCTGTGACTTCTAAAACCTCCGCTAGTTCTTCTGGCGATGGTTCACGTTCGAACTTCTGCTCCAACTCGCTGAAAGTTTTTGAAATTTTATTCAAAGATCCTACTCGGTTTAGAGGAAGACGAACAATACGTGACTGCTCAGCAAGGGCCTGAAGAATGGACTGTCTAATCCACCAAACAGCATAAGAGATAAACTTAAAACCACGGGTTTCGTCAAATCGCTGTGCTGCTTTGATCAAACCAAGATTACCCTCATTGATCAAGTCACCTAAAGAAAGACCCTGATTTTGATATTGCTTGGCTACAGACACTACGAAACGCAGGTTTGCCTTGGTCAATTTCTCTAAAGCTAATTGATCTCCTTCGCGAATTCGCTTAGCAAGAACTACTTCCTCGTCTGCAGTCAAAAGATCCACTTTTCCGATCTCTTGAAGGTACTTATCGAGAGACTGACTCTCCCGATTGGTAATCTGCTTACTAATCTTCAGCTGCCTCATTCAGTATTGTATTGGTTGATTCTTATGAAGTTAATGATAATATTTTAAATCAGGTTTATGAAGGCTGATCTGATTTTGGCTTTTCAGGTTTTGGTAAAAGAGCCTTTCTGGACAACTTAAATTTACCTGTCTTCTTGTCAATATCAATCAACTTAACCATGATTTCCTCTCCTGGCTCAAGTACACCGTCCATGCTTTCTACACGCTCCCACTTGATTTCGGATATATGTAGTAAACCATCTTTACCTGGCATAAATTCCACGAATGCTCCAAAAGGCTGAATATTCTTCACCTTGCCAGTGTAAGTTTCACCAATTTCAGGCTGAGCTACAATGGATTTGATTCTTGCCAATGCCTGATTCAAGTTATCTTGGTTAGCAGAGAAAATATTTATTTTACCCTGATTATCAATCTCTTCAATCACAATAGTAGTGGCTGTATCCTTTTGGATTTCCTGAATGACTTTTCCACCAGGACCGATAACAGCACCAATCAATTCCTTAGGAATAAACATCACATAAGAACGCGGAGTATGTGGCTTAAGATCAGCTTTTGGTGCAGCAAGAGTCTTGGTGATTTCATTCAAAATATGAAGACGACCTTCTTTTGCTTGATAAAGAGCTTCTTTCAATACACTGTAATCCAAGCCTTCTACTTTAAGATCCATTTGGCAAGCAGTGATACCTTTCTCTGTACCGGTAACCTTGAAGTCCATATCGCCAAGATGATCTTCATCTCCAAGAATATCACTCAAGATGGAATAATTACCAGTCTTAGCATCTGAAATCATCCCCATCGCGATTCCTGTAACCGGAGCTTTGATTTGGATACCTGCATCCATCAATGCCAATGATCCTGCACAAACTGTCGCCATGGAAGATGAACCATTAGACTCCAGAATATCAGATACGATTCGAATGGTATATGGATTTTCATTCTCAGAAGGAAGTACCTTCTTCAAAGCCCTCATGGCCAAGTTGCCATGACCTACTTCACGTCGGCCAGGTCCTCTGTTTGGTTTTACTTCTCCTGTAGAGAATCCCGGGAAATTATAATGAAGGAAAAACTTATTGTATCCGGAAAGCACAGCTCCGTCTACCATTTGCTCATCCATTTTAGTTCCTAGCGTACAAGTGGTCACAGATTGTGTTTCTCCTCTTGTAAATACAGCCGAACCGTGCGCAGAAGGCAAATAATCAACAACAGACCAAATTGGTCTTACTTCATCTAATTTTCTACCGTCAAGACGCTTTTTTTCATTCAAAGTCAAATTACGGGCAGCTTCCTTGTGAATCTTATGGAAGTATGGACCGATCAAACTTGCTTCAAATCCATGCTCTTCGCCCAAGCTTTCGATAAACTCGTCCTTGATAGCTTTTACCAATTCTGAGCGCTCAGTTTTATTAGCTATTTGCTTACTGACGACATCATAAAGCTTATCGTATAATTCGGCTTTCATTTTGTCAAAAAGTGCCGGATCTGTTTTCTCGTGATTGTACTCACGCTTTTGTTCTTTCCCTACTGCTTTGGTAAGCTCTACTTGAATTTGACAGTGACGAACAATCTCCTCGTGAGCAAACTGTAGGGCTTCAACCATTTCATCTTCTGAAATTTCGTCAGCTTCTCCCTCTACCATTAGGATATAGTCAAGAGATCCCGCGACGATAAACTCTAAAGTGGCTTTTTCGAGATCAGAAGGACTAGGATTGATTACTAATTGGCCATCAATCTTAGCAACTCTGACTTCTGAAATTGGTCCATTGAAAGGAATATCTGAAACTGCCAAAGCCGCAGAAGCTGCTAAGCCAGCTAATGCATCCGGCAATACATCCTCATCTGAAGACATCAATGTAATTGCAATCTGAGTATCAGCATGGTAATCATCCGGAAAAATAGGTCGGATAGCTCGATCAACTATTCGGCTAATTAGAATCTCATAATCTGATAGCCTGCCCTCTCTCTTCAAAAATCCTCCAGGTATTTTTCCTGAAGCAGCAAATTTCTCTTGGTAATCTACCGACATCGGTAAAAAGTCAACACCTTCTCCAGCCTCTTTTTTTGAAACGACCGTGGCAAGAAGCATTGCCTTTCCCATCCGCACAACAACCGAACCGTCTGCCTGCTTGGCAAGGGCACCGGTCTCAATAGAGATTTCACGACCATCCTGTAGGGTGATAGTCTTTGTAATTAAATTTGGTAACATAAATTTTTTTTGATGATTTTTTCTTTGTCTTAAAAGTAAGCGCGTCCAGCTAAAAAAGAAAAAAGTAAGGTTCTCGATGTGGAGAACCTTACTTAGGATTATTTTCTGATTCCTAGCTCGGCGATAATACTTCTATATCGCTCGATGTCTTTCTTTGAAAGGTAGTCTAGCAAGCTTCTTCGCTTACCTACCAACTTCAAAAGACCTAATCTAGATGAGTGATCCTTTTTGTTGCTTTTCAAATGCTCAGTCAAATGCTTGATTCGATGAGTGAAGAGGGCAATCTGAGATTCAGGTGATCCTGTATCAGTTTCAGATTTTAACCGTCCATGATTCTTAAACAACTCTTGTTTTTTCTCTGATGTTAAATACATGTTTAGCTAAATTAATTAAAACAGTCACAAAGGTAAGGGGATTAATTTGAAAATAAAATATCCTTTTGGAATCAATCCTTGCTGATCCACTTAGCTTTTACCCCTTTCCACCACTGAATGTAGAAGTCTGGCTCGAATAGTCTAGCGTCTTTTCTTGCTTGTTTTAAAAAGAAAAGTCCAAAAGGCAATAGCATGACGCAGCTAAACCAAGTCCCGATAATCGGATCGGTTACTCCCTCCTTTGCCCATTTTTCACCAGTAATGGTCAGCATGTAATAGACAATAAAGAAAATAATCGAAACCAAAACTGGCATTCCTAATCCCCCCTTCTTAATAATTGCACCTAATGGAGCACCTATCAGGAACATGACGAAACATGCAAAGGCTTGTGTATATTTCTGATGCCAGGCAATTTGAAAGCGCCGGTACTCCCGTTCATAGTTTTCGATTTGACTTCGCTTCACATTAAAATTATTCTTAAGGTTGCGTGCATTGTTTAATGCCATCGTCAGAGAATTAGATCGATAACCTCTTTTAAATACGATCGAATCAATTTTGGATTTTTCCTCTTCAGAAAGTAGTTCTGTTCGGTCCACTTTACCCTTTTTCTCTTCTACAATATCCTCTTGAGGATTTTCAACCAACTCTTCCTCATCAAGGACTTCTTGATTTTTAATTCGATTTGCTTTTTTCGCAGAAAAAATTGAATCACTTTTCGAAACAGACTTCACTGATTTAACAGATAGAATTGAGTCTCTTCCTCCTACTTTGATTTTGTTTTCAGGAGCTTCAACCACTTTTTCGGTGCTGTCTCTCTTCAACAGATTTTTCGCTTCAAGGATTGAATCCTGTTCAGCTCTTAATTTTCGAGCTTTTTCAGCTCTTAGCGTATCATCCTGAGCTTTGCGTTTTGCAATAGCAGGAAGAGGCTCCAAAGTCCGCTCTCTGGTAAAAAAAGGATAAATACCCGATGCAGTTTGGTAATTTTGAAAGCGCTGATCATTGACAAGTGTGTAGATTGAATCTAAACCTGCTTTGATCTGTGAAATATTCTTGATGGCCCGGTTGGTAGACCAAAGATCTTCTGGGGTGCGGCTGAGCTGAAACTCATCCATATCGAAAATAATCACATTTTCGTCGAAGGTACTTCTTCTGAATTCTACTGGTTTTTCACTGATTCCTCGTGTGGCCCGCGCTTCCCGATAGTTGATACCATTATAGAGTGTTAGGCGCATGTAGTTTTCATTGAAAAACTTCTCCATCCTACCCGAATCGGCGATAGTCACGTCAAGATTGCCTAAGGCATCATTATGATTGTAAATAATAATATCCCGTAGGTCGTTATCCCCTATTTTTTGATTGACTTTGATACTATATCCGGGAATACCTGCGTAAAAAATCCCTTCCCGAATGTCTAAAGCCGGAGATTTCATTCTGATATCATACAGAAGACTGAAGGTTTTAAGATTGACCTTTGGTACTAGGAAGTTATTGGATAAAAATGCCAGAATCACCAAGAAAACAGTAAAAACTGCAATAGGTCTCAAGGCTCTCAAAAGGGAAATTCCACTACTTTTTATAGCGGTGAGTTCGAAGTGCTCTCCAAGATTGCCAAAGGTCATCAAGCTTGACAGCAAAACTGCCAGCGGCAAAGCCATAGGAGAAATACTGACGACAAAATACCCGATCAACTCCGCATAAATCCAAAAGCTGAGTCCTTTTCCAAAAATCTCATCGAAATACTTCAGCATGTTGACGATCAACAAAATGAAGTCAACCACTACAAAAGTCAATAAAAATGGGCCTATAAAAGACCCTATAATCAGTTTATCTAGTTTTTTCATGCCTGTCCTTACCCTTATTCCATAGAATTAGAGGAAAGCAAAATTAATTACGTGTCAAAATTGGTGAATTCCGACAAATTAACCACCAACAATTTCTTTTAGTTTCCCTACAAGTCCTTCCCAAATCGCCTCGAGTTCTTCGTCATCATAACCATCGGAATAATCAATGATTTTTAGAAATAAAGTTTGAGTCAATTCATTTTCCTCAAGCTTAAACTCGATGTATGAATGGTCTTTTTCTTCTGGATTGGTAGGATCAAAAAACTCAAATTTTACATGAGAATTATTTCTGATAGAGGCGATTTTGGCATGATGCTCATCATTATCAAAATCGAAAATAAAAACCTTGTCCTTATTGATCTTTACCTCATCGGCAAACCACTCCTCTAATCCACTAGCAGTGCTGATGTATTGGAAAAGAATTTTTTTGGAGGCATTGATTTGATAATCAGCAACAAATTTATTTTTAACCATGATTTCAGGCTTTTTAGGTCTATTTTTTTTACTTTTTTAAAGAACGTCAGCTTGCATTTAACAATGCAAGACCTCATATTTGCATTCCCATTTGACAGGGAGATCTTCTTGGTTGGAAAACACGTTTTCGACCTCAGTGTTTTAGAATCTGAAGTGCTTTAATATAGGCATTAATTTGAAATATAAACACTAAAAAAAGTTAAGTGATTCTGGCGAGGTATCCCGATAGTTATCGTGAGCAGGATTCAGTTCCGCTACGCAATGGCGCAAAGGTGCGGCTGACACAGGCCTGCCTGGCGTCAGACAGGAGCATCTCTCTACAAATTGAAATATTGAATTAAAGTAATTCTGGCGAGGTATCCCGACAGTTATCGGGAGCAGGATTCATATCCGCTACGCCACGGCGCACAGGCGCGGCGGACACGGAGTTCAACTCCCGAATTAATTTGAAGTAATAAGTAATTTAATTCTGGCGAGGTATCCCGATAGTTATCGGGAGCAGGATTCATATCCGCTACGCCACGGCGCACAGGCGCGGCGGACACGG
>LJXT01000043.1 GCA_001314815.1 Algoriphagus marincola HL-49 | reverse complement strand
TTTTTCTCATAATATTTTGATTTTAAAGTGAAACATATCCGAAGCTAGTAAAAAAAAAATCGATAGTTCAAATTTTTTATACAAAAAGTAGAACTTTGACCTTAAATCCAAAACCTCTTGATTTAATCTAGTGAGGGATAAGATGAAAACCTATTCGAGTTTTTCCAATCGTTCTAGTAATGGTGGATGTGAATAATTCACAAACACATACCAAGGGTGTGGATTGATATTGCTGAGAGTTTTGACCGATAAGGTTTTAAGCGCTTCAGCCAATGGCTTTCCTGCAAAAGTATCCTTTGCAAAAGCATCTGCCTCAAATTCATGCTTTCTGCTCAGCCAGTTCATACCCATCCCAATAATCATAGAAATCGGAGAAAACAGCATCGTAAAGCCAATAATATTCAATTGGGCGGACCAAGCTTCTCCTCCCAAGGCAAAACTCATGGTTTCACTGAAGATAAATTGCGAAAGCAAAAACAGAAGCAAACCAATCTGAAGCACCGAGCTAATCATCCCCAAAACAATATGCTTTTTTTTATAATGTCCGACTTCATGCGCCAAAACGGCCACCAATTCATCGGGCGGATGTTGCTCCAAGAGCGTATCGTAGAGCACTACTTTCTTTCGTTTTCCAAACCCTGAGAAAAAAGCATTTGCTTTCGCAGAGCGTTTGCTCCCATCCATGACCAGGATATTGTCCAAAGGAAAACCGACCGACCTAGCGTAGTGAATAATTCGGTGTTTGAGCTCACCATCTTCTAGTGGAGTGAGTTTATTGAAAAGCGGCAGAATCCATGCTGTATAGAAAAGATTGACTACCACCATAAACACCGCTGAGATGATCCAGAATATCCACCAAAAGTGAGGCCCCATCTGATGAATCAGCCAAAGAAAAACCAGCAAAAGCCCTCCACCGACTAAAATACTCAGCAAATAGCCTTTCAATTTATCTGTGAAGAAGGTTTGGACAGTAGTCTTGTTGAACCCGAACTTCTCTTCGATCACAAAAGTCCCATAATAATCAAAGGGAAGACTGATGACATCCGACCCAATAAATATTAGGGCGAAAAACAGTACAGACTGGATCAAGGGATTGGGCACGAAGGTTCCTATCCACATGTCAATGGCCCCAAACCAGCCATTCCAGATAAAAAGAAAAGTCAAGATGAAGGAAAACAAGCCAGAAAAAAGCCCAAATCGAAAATACTCCCGCTGATATGCTTTTGACTCTTCTAATTTCTTAGCATCAAGATATTCGGTCAAGGTGGGTGGCACCTGTGGAACAGGCTGCTTGACATTCAGATAGCTTAGCAGCTTTTCCACCAAGACACCAAAAATCAGCACCCCCAGTAAGAGGTATTTCAAAGACTCCGGACTCATGCAATTCGATTAAAACTTGGGACAAGGCAAAATGGTATCCCGTCGGGAAGGCTTGCCTTGATAACTGTTTGGTAGGGTCCAAGAAACGCTCAACTCATGTGCGCCTCCTGATTGAATTCCCAATTGGGAAACGGTATAGTCAAAGCTATAACCAATGTTCAGACCACTCAGCAAATTCACACCAACCATCATGACAACTGCATCGCGGTTACTTTGGTTATTCACCGGCTTGTATGGCAGTCCTCTATACCACAATCCGAATACGATTGGCTCTACATAAAAATAAGCTCCTACGTCCAATTGCTCAAAAGGTCCTTGTCGCTTGTAGTTGAAAGTTGGGGTCAGATAGCGCTGCTTCCGCATGTGGGTAAAATCTCCACGCATACTTCCCTCACCGAGTGAAATTCGATATCCACCATGCAAGGAGAATTTGGCAGGAAGCGGACTTATACCGTCGATAAATGATTGATTGGGCTGATTCACGTGGTGCGCAGCGAGACCAAGCCAAAAGTTTTCTGTAAAAAACAATCCTCCTACACCTAGGGAAAGCATATTCACCGGATCTCCCAAACCAGGAATATCATTTCCCGGAAGTAAAGGCCCGAAAGGGTCGTTTGGATTGATTTCATTAGCAAAAACCAAATTTTCAAAAAACCCTATCTGTCTTCGAATGTAGGTTGCCTGAAAACCAGGTCTGAAATAGGAATTCTCTCCCAGCTTCAATTCATAAGACACTAATCCTGAAATAGAGGTCGATCGCAATTTGGCTGCTCCTTCGGTATCCTGCATGACATGAACACCAACACCCACATTTTGATTGGGGAGATAGGTATCATAGAAAGCTGAGAAAGTGGTAAACTGCGCATCAATGCTAGGCCATTGGTTTCGATAGTTAAAACCTACCCGCCCAGTCAGCTCTCCTCCTGCCATCGCAGGGTTGAGATAAAGGGGTGCGGCATAGTATTGGCTATACTGTGGATCTTGCGCCAAAGCACTCGTCCAAGCCAATAGCCCTAAAAAACCAAAAAAAACACGTAGCAAAGAAGACCGTAACAAGGATTTGTTCGTTTATTTGAATATTCAGTCCGCTACTAAAACGTTTCTTGCTGTCGCTTGTTTTAGATAGCAGTTGGAAAAATATGAAAAGCAAACCGCATTCCATACATATCGCGCTTTTTTTAACCTTGGTTAGCTGTCTTGGGCTTGTTCAGTCAAGTTCTGCGCAGGGATTCAACGACAATGAATGGATTTTTGGGTATTGTGGTCCAAATTCAGAAAATAGCTATTTATCCTTCGGCAAGGGAACAAGCCCAAGCGTTCAGACTTTACCGGGATCGGTAATTGTTGATCGCTTTAGCAATGCACTTGCCATTGATCCCATCACTGGTCAACCGCTTTTTTATTCTAATGGATCTATCGTTTACGATTTTAGTGGCTCTCCTATTCAGGGTCAGGTTGGAAATTTAAACGGCCCAATAGATACAAGACAGCAAGTAGCTACGGGATTCTTGGATTATGAGCCAGATGGAGATAAGCTTTTCTACCTATTCTATGTTTCCCCTGCTGGGCAATTGCTTTACACACTGATAGACATGAATGCTCCAGGGCAGGCCACTGGAAATGAGCGCCCACTTGGAGAAATCACAGAACAAGATCAAGTAATTGGAAATGCTCAGGGAGCTATTTTGGTTGTCAAAACGCCCGCTTCCCCATCCTTCCTGATCAGCTTCGATGGAGGAAGTCTAGTCGCTCGAAGGTTAGAGAATACTGCGGGTAATTTCACCCAAACCGATACGGAAGCCATACCCTTTACTCCAAAAGCCATTGTTTTTGATGCGGATCGCGAGCAATTAATTATGATTCCTGAAAATGCCGGAGAGGATATTTTGGTTTTGGACTTCAATACAGGAAGTGGGAATTTTGGGACTCCTGAACCCATATCTGAAAGCGGAGGAACTGATCCCATTGAAGGAGCGACCTTTTCACCCGATGGAGAATTTATCTATTTCTCCCGAGGCAGTCAGCTTTTCCGAGTTCCTACTTCAGATCTTTCAGATAGCCCTGAAGAAATCCCATTAGAACCACAACCAAGTTCGGTTTATGATTTGAAAGTTGGACCTGATGGGCAGCTATATTTTATCTACGAAGAAGCGGACGGCGGACCTCAATTGATGGGAAAAGTGGAAAACCCGGATGAGGCAGATTTGACTGCATTGACTGTGGAAATGGACCCATTCGCAGGAACCGATTTCTGCGGTACAATTTTTCCGGTTTTTGGGCCTAACGCAGACATCAGTCCGACGGTGGATTTTACCTGGACACCGGATGAGCCCTGCGCGAACAATCCTGTCCAACTAACCAGTGAAATACTTCCCGAAAACTACCAACCCATTTCTTTCAATTGGGAGTTTGATCCGCCATTGACCGATTCGACAGGCAATGCCCTGCCAGGTGAGTACACCGAGGAGCATTTTCTGATTCCAGCAGATGCTACTCAGGAGCAATCCATCACGGTAACTTTAACGGTGACTTTTGCGGATGGACAGACCATTCCGGTCACAAAAAGCATCACACTTACCGAGAATAATCTGGAGGCGAACTTCACTCCATCAGACACTACCATCTGCGAAGGTCAGTGCGTGGATATCGGTGCACTCCTCGAGGCCCAGAGCACAGAAGGTCAACAAGGCGGGGAAGCACCTGGAGGCGGTGGTGACAATTATGAGTATTTCTGGTCCAACTTCAAGGATGAAGGCTGGACATCACGGCAAGAAAACGAAGTCTGCTTACCGGGAACTTACTGGGTGCTTGTACGGGAGCCAGGCTCCAGTTGCTATGCTTATGCTGAGATTGATGTCAAAGTCTGGGATCTTCAGGATCAAAGCAATGGAATCTGGTATTTTGGAGATGGTGCGGGTCTGAATTTTAATCCCGACCCTGATGACCCCAACGCACCGACACCAAGGCCGATCGAATCTCCCCATCCTCGAAGCATACCTGCTGGTACTACCACGATTACGGATTCTGGTGGTGAAGTGCTTTTCTTCACAGACGGGGAATCGGTTTGGGACTTGAATGGGGATTTGATGGAAAATGGAAGTAATATTGGCGGCGACAATACTTCCTCGCAGTCTGTCATTGCCGTAGCAGTTCCACAAGAACCCACACTCTATTATCTTTTTACTACCCAAGCGAGTGCAAATGGAAGCAACGAGGTCAATTTCTCATTGGTCGATATCAAAGCTGAAAACCCTTCCGGTGTTGGCAATGTAGTCACCAAAGATAATTTCCTATTCAGCCCCTCTACGGAGCAATCTGCCGCACTTGTAAATGGCGATACTACTTGGGTACTTTTCCATGAATTGGGTAACAATACCTTCCGGACATACCCAGTTTCTTCTGAAGGAATAGGCCAGCCAGTCTTCAGTTCGGTGGGGAGCAATCATGGCTTCAATTCCGGTGTGGGCGCCATGAAATTCAGCCCAGAGGGAGACAAAGTCGCAGTAACCATTTCTGAAGGTGGCTGTAATCGATTAGAAATATTTGATTTTGATGCCGATACTGGAGAGCTGACAGAATACGCTTTACTTGATTTGGGATGTGACGGAGAAGTTTATGGTCTGGAGTTTTCGGATAGCGGGGAAAAAGTCTTTGTCTCCTATCGAAATGGAGGGCCGGGTGTGGAAGAATTTACCATCAAACCGGTAGAAAATGATGATCCAGATGCGCCTACTTGTCCGACTTGCTTTGGAAATGCGACTACTCGACCACAAATAGAAGCTTGTGTGCTTTCCACGAGAAATCAAATTTCGGGAACCTCCGGATTAGATTTAGGAGCTTTACAAATCGGACCGGACGGGAATGTCTACCTAGCTGTGGTAGGCTCCAATCAAATCGGTCAAATATTAGTTGGTGCGGGCTGTAATTCGACAAGTACTTTTAATCAGGATTCGGTAGAGCCAATGCCTGGGACTACTAATCTGGGGCTGCCTTCTTTTGCCCAGATAGGAGGTAGCTCTATCCCGGAACCAGCTCTTGCAGGTCCGGCCCGATTATGCTTGGATCCTGATGAGGGAGCTACAGCTACGCTTGAAGGAGGCGGAGAGCCAGATATTGATTCCTATTTCTGGACCATTACCCGCGATGACGGCACGGTGATTTTGGATAATTTTGGAGGACCCGGTGATCAATTTCAAACACTCGATCAAGTATTTACGGAACCGGGACTTTACACCGTCAATTTGAATGTTACCCGTTGTGCCACGCCGGATTATTATGATGCCAACCTGGAGATTCAAGTAGATGCTCCTCCGACTCTGACACTTGAAGCCGATGCTACACTTTGCTCTGGCAATCCGGTGACTTTAACGGCTATCGATGGCTATGATCCTGCAGATCGCACTTATGACTTCCTTTGGACCAATGCAGCAGGTCAAGTTTTCGGCGATGAAAACTCAAATAGTATTACAGTTGATGAGGAAAGTATTTACACCGTTGAAGTCTCATTCCGAGTACCGGATGGATTGACAGATGATGAAGCGGCCCTATTTGAGACTTGTCCAGCAACAGCCGAAGTATTTGTAGGACCGGCATTCGAGTTTGACATCAATCAGGATGCTCAAGAAGTCTGTTATGAAGATGTCGTGGTCACTTTTGCACCTGACACCCCAGTCACTGGCGAATGGTACTATGAACAGGATCAAAATGGCACTCCCGTATTAATCGGCGAGTTTTTTGAATTGGCCTTAGACATCAGTACGCTACCTGGCGCTGGAAATTATGAAGTTATTTTCATCACGCAGGATCCGATATTGGATGGCTGTACCGTTGAAAAGCGTGTTGATTTAATCGTCAATGAGCTTCCGCTCTTTGCTGCAGTCCAAACCAACCCGGCTACTGACTGTGCTACCGCTGATGGAGGATTTGAAATCAGCATGCAGGCCGATGCAGTAAGTCTCTTGATTCAAGAGACTGGAGAAACATTTACAAATGTCGTTTCAGGAGATGTATTTCCAATTCCAAATCTCCTACCTGGGATTTATACGATCGAAGCAGAAAATCAATTTGGCTGTATTTACATTGCTACGGTGACTGTTGAGAATAGTAATCCTCCTGTTGGCTATGAATTTACTGTCTCCTCCACAGATGAGACTTGCGGACCTGATGGAGTAGAAGACGGTACAATCAGCATCGACTTTACCAATGGAGCACCTGCAGGCGGAACCTACATTATCACCAGGCAAGGTGATGGCTTGGAGTTTACCGGCACCATCGATCAAGCGACAATCAACGTCGCTGTACCTAATGGTGAGTATGCGGTGGAAGTTCTAGACCCCACCAATTGTAGCATTCCGGATGATCAATTGTATCCTGTCGCAGAGCGATTTGCGGTAGAGTTTTCAGTGCCCACTAATTTTACCGCTTGTGAGGAATTCACCTTTGCACCTGAGCCTTCAGGAAATTTAAATTTCACCCTTTTTGAGCCATCAGGAGCTACTACCCTTCCAGATGCAGATGGGAATTTCACCATCACCCAAACTGGAACATATACCATTCGAGGTGAAGATCCTTCAGGGACTGACTGCCCTAGAGAAATCCAAATTGAGGCAACTATCACCTCTCCAATAGACTTCGGGGTCAGTGCACCGATCATCGATTGTCAGTCTGGGGTATTCTATGAAGCTATCTTAAATAACGCTTCCCCTGCCGATGTGATCTTTCTTTGGAAAGACGATTTGGGAACTATCGTTGGGAGACAACAGCGATTTACTCCACCAAGTGCTGGCGATTATTTCTTAGAGGTACAGCCTATCTCGGGATCCCAATGCCCACCCAATCAAGTGGCATTTACGGCGATTGTTTTGGAAGAAGATGTGGATGTGGAACTCGATGTAACTCCTTTCTGTGGTGACCTAGAAACCACCAATTTGGTAGTACTCGCGGATTTGACCACAGTGGCTAATATCGAGTGGTATCGAGTACAGGGAGGAACGCGCACACGAATTCCGGAATTTGATGATGCGCCGGTTGTCGAAGTGAGTCAGGAAGGCACTTATGAGGTATTATTAAGAAGTGCTGCTGGCTGTGATATCGGAAGAGCTAGCGGAATAGTGGTTAGATCTACGATTATTCCACCGGTAGTTCCATCAGGCTTCACGATTTGTGCGGCAGAAGGGGTTACGACTAGTATTAACCCAGGAGATTATGACAATTACTCATGGAATTTGAACGGAGAAGAAGTATCTACAGAGGCAATCTTCACTCCGACCCTACCGGGAATTTACGAGTTGCGTGTTTCGGATAATTTAGGCTGTGAATATGTAGAAACCTTCGAAGTATTTGAGGATTGTGCCCTCAAGGTGAGTTTCCCGACAGGCGTAGTATTAAATGACCCCAATCGAAATTTCGTTGTCTATGCCAATGAATTTATTGATGAGGCGGAGGTATTTGTCTTTAATCGATGGGGAGAATTGATTTTCTATTGTGAGCATGAAAATCTAGAGCCTGCTCAAGCCTTCTGCCCTTGGGACGGAACAGCCAATGGAGAATTGGTGCCAAACGGAACATATGCAGTCGTAGTTAAGTTTACTAGTAGAGATCAAAACAAAACAGAACAAATTACACGAGCCATTACGATTATTCAATAATATGATTATCCTAATTTCACCCGCAAAAACTCTAGATTACAGCACTCCCCATTTCGAAAAATATTCAAAACCTGATTTTACTTCAGATATCAAATCACTTGTAGGAGTGATGAAGAAAAAGTCTGCCAAAGAAATCGCGGACTTGATGTCTGTCAGCGAAAATTTGGCAAACCTGAACGAGGAGCGATACAAGACTTTTCAAAAAGAATTTACTCAAGACAACTCCAAACAAGCACTTCTGGCTTTCAAAGGAGATGTCTACACCAAAATCGATGTAGATAATTATACCGAGGATGAATTCAATTTTGCTCAGGACCATCTTCGAATCCTTTCCGGTTTGTATGGTTTATTGAAGCCGCTAGACCTTATTCAGCCCTATCGATTGGAAATGGGAACGCGTCTAGAAACCAAAAAAGGCAATAATCTATATGAATATTGGGGAAGCAAAATTGCCAAAGCTATTAATGCTGTTGCTGAAGGTAGTCCGATTGTAAACCTTGCCTCCCAAGAATACTTTAAAGCGGTAGATCTTAAAGCCTTAAAATCGCCTGTAATCAACATTCACTTCAAAGAACATCGTGATGGTAAGTATAAAGTCATTGGACTTTTTGCAAAGCAAGCAAGAGGAATGATGACAGACTTTGCCATAAAAAATAAGTTCACCGATCCAGAAAAATTAAAAACCTTCAATCTGGAAGGCTATGAATTCTCCGAACCACTAAGTTCGGATCAGGATTGGGTATTTGTGAGATAATATCCTGAGCCCGGGTTAATTAATTTAACCCGGGCTTTTTTTGGCCCAAATACATTTTTGTATCTTTAAGGTCTGATTTTCAACGCTTTTTAATTTAATCTCCTTGAAGTCTTCAGTTCTGGTTTTATGGATTACCTTTTTTATGCTCTTCCTTCAAAAGGACTGGAGTGAGGTCTTTCCTATTGAAAAAAAATCACAAGAGCATACCTACAAAACCACCAATGAAACCTTAATTTTTGGTCCTGATCGGATTTGCAACTATTTCGGTACCGTGATTGGGTCTTTCTCCGGAGGTGGAATTCCCGAAACTGATGTTTATAGCTGGCAAATAACATCTCCTTCCGGAGAAGTTGAGTTCGATCGCACAGGAGGCTTTCAGGCCATTTCATTTACTTTTTCAGATGTCGGAATTTACCAAGTAAAATTAGAAATTCTCCGAGGAGGAATATCTATAGGTTCCGAACTCAAAGAGGTTGAATTGGTTCCCAGTCCGGATATTCTACTTGAAGAAAATAATTTTCTCTGCGCAGGAGAAAGCCTAGATTTAGTTGCCCTGAACCCTGAAAGCCCCGAATTTGAGGAATATCAATTCGAGTGGCTAGATGAGGACAATAATGTGATTGGAGATCAAAATACGATCAGTATATCAACTCCTGGATTTTTCTCTGTCCGGTTTTTTCTTTTAGATTCTGAAGGAAATCTAGAGTGCGAGACGACCATTTCCACTGAGGTTTTAGATACCGGGGCTTTCAGTATTTTATCTGATAAATCGGAAATATGCCCTACAGAATTGATCTCTTTTTCGTCAGACCCACCTATTTCAGGCGATTGGTTTTTTGAAAAAATAGGGGATCCGGGAAAGTTTTTTTTCACTTCGGGTGAGGAAATTACTATCAATCCCAATTCAGCATTAAATGGTGAGGGAGACTACTTGGTATATTTTGAACTCACCGATCCCAACAATCCCAACTGCAAAATCGAAACCTCTCGACCTTTTACTTTTAATCCAGAACCTCAAATTGAATTCGTAAGTGCAGAAAGTGCTGATGGATGCAGCGGAACAGATGGTAAATTATTTATTCGGGCTCTTACCCCAATTGATCTTTTGACAGTTGAAGGTTTAGGTTTTTCCGAATTGGACATCTTGGAAGGAGAAATTGTAGAAATCCCCAATCTAAAGTCAGGAGCCTATTCCATTTTTGGACAGTTAGGAAACTGTTTTAATACGCTAACTGCAATTGTTCCTTTAAATAATCCGCCAGATCAATTAGAATTTGAAATCGTTGATGAAATTGGAGAAACCTGTACAGATGAAGGTAAACTTGAGGGAAGCTTTACAGTAAAACTAGAAAACACAGGCACAAATGGTGGATACCGACTCTTTAATGAACGTGGCGCACTTATAATTGAAAGTTCCCTCCCAGGTACTGATGAATTTACGCTCACCGTTCCAGGAGGCAATTACTTTTTTGAGCTTTTTGACGAATCCCTTTGTAATCTTCCTCAATCCGAAAAGATTGAAATAGAAAGCCTCAACTTAGTTTCCTACACATCCCCAACTTTTTTGTCCATTTGTGATGAATTTGAACTCACCCCACAAACTTCCCAAAATTTGGAATTTACACTTACCTATCCAGATGGTTCCGAAGAAATTCAGCAAAGCGGTCAAAGCTTCACCATTTTGGAAGAAGGAACCTACACGCTAGTTGGAAGAATTCCGGGCCAATCTGTCATCTGTCCTGTAAGAAGAGAAATCCAAGTAGAAAAAGTCGAACCAGTTACTTTTGAGCCGGTTTTGATCAGTGAAGATTGTTTTGGCAACCGAACTTTTGAAGCGAATATTTTTGGAAGAGATCCCGCTACGGTAGACTTCTTTTGGTTTGATGAAAATGAAGATTTGGTAGGTACAGGACAATTCCTAAACCCAGTTTCCACTGGCACATACAAACTTGATGTGCAGCCTTCCAATAGCACCGCGTGCTCCAATGACCCTATTCCTTTTGAGGTAAGGGAGCCAGTATTGAGCGTTGACATATCCCTCACTACAACCAAACTCTGTGAATTTGGTCCTGAAGCTATAGTCAATTTGGAAACTACTTTTCCGGATGAGGTAACTGACATCCGTTGGAGACGATTTAATGAGGCTGGAGAAATCGTCGAATTACCCCAATTCAATGACCTCAACGAAATACAAACAAGAGAAGGTGGAACCTACGAAGTGGCTGTTTTCCGCTTTATCCCCGGCATCAGTGTGGAGGAATGCGAACTTGGACGAGCCACAGTACAGCTTGATCTAACGCCTGATAAAGTGGCTTTTGACATCCCTTCCGAATTGACAATTTGTGAAAGATTTGAATTGATACCGGATACCAATCAAGAGCTCGACTTTTTTATTACCTCACCTTCAGGTTCGATAAGTGAGATTTCGACCGGAGAATCAATAGTCCTAGATCAAACAGGGGTTTATACCTTTTTGGCTTTTGACCAAAATAGTCCAACTCCATTCTGCCCTGAACAAAAGGAAATCTTGGTTAGCCGAGTACAGCCGGTCGTCTATGAGCCAGTTTTAGTAGAAGAGTTTTGTGATGGTAGCAGTTTGTATTCAGCCGAATTACAAAACTATTCTGCGGAGGATGTGGTCTTCTTTTGGAGGGATAATACCGGAAATCTCCTAGGGCAAGACCAAACCTTACCAATCACAAACCCTGGTTCATACTTTTTGGAAGTTCAGCCTGCAGAATCTACTCCTTGTGAAATTTCGCCCATCGTATTTGAGATTGCCGAGCCAGTTTTATCAGTAGATGTTTCTTTGACGAGTGAGCCTTTCTGCCCAGATGCAAGTAGTGCACTTGTTACCGTTCAGAGCGATTTTGAGCAGATCACTACCATCGAATGGTGGTTTACCGATCCTGATGGGAATCAGAGACAACTGAACGACCTTACGAATGAACGGGAAATTTCTGCCAGCTTGGAGGGAACGTATGAAGTCCGAGTATTCAACAACATACCGTGTCTCTTGGGAAGAGAGGAAATATTAATTTTACGAAGTCAAGACGAGGTAAGGCCAGATGTGGATTCCGTCTACCAAATTTGTCCACGCTTGGAAATTGCTCCTGAAATAAATCCGGGAAATTTCGCTGGATATGAATGGTATTTTGAAGGGCAGTTGGTCTCTACATCTCCTACTTACAAGCCACTACAGATTGGAAATTTTGATTTGATCGTAACAAGTCTTGAAGGATGCACTTATTCGGCGAGCTTCGAAACAGAAGAAGAGTGTGAACTTCGAGTGCAATTTCCCACAGCAATCACCCCTCAGGACAATCAAAAACCATTTTTGATCTACACAAATTATTTGGTGGATGAATTGGAACTATGGATTTTTAATCAGTGGGGAGAATTAATTTTTCATTGTAAAAATGACCAATTAATTACCGAGGAGTCAACCTGTCTTTGGGACGGAACTTACAGAGGAGAAAAAATACCGAATGGTGCTTATAGTATTCGAATCAATCTGGTGAATTATGAAAAAAATATCAATAAAACTCAATTAGGCTCAT
This sequence comes from Algoriphagus marincola HL-49, assembly GCA_001314815.1. Lineage (GTDB taxonomy): Bacteria > Bacteroidota > Bacteroidia > Cytophagales > Cyclobacteriaceae > Algoriphagus > Algoriphagus marincola_A. Next base: position 14,136 of record LJXT01000043.1, on the reverse strand, counting down.
TGATGGTAATCGACTGAATATCATCAAAAAAATGAAAGACTTGGCTCATTTTTTGAATTGGAAAGTAATCTATACATAGATCCGGCAAAAGGCCCTAATTTTGCCCCTCACCCTAAAAAGATTATCCGTGCAAGCCAAGGCTCAATTTCCTCTTTGGAAGATTGGGAACCGAATACTTGGAACGATGATTTTGTTTTTGGCCTTTTCTCCTTTTGGCCAAAATAAAAACCTCGATCCAAATTCTCCCTTACCTTATTCTGAATTTGCTGATCCTCAACTGATTGGTCCAGAGACACTATGCATTGTTTTTGGAGGGGTGATAGGCAATTTCAGCGCTGGTGGAGATCCTGGAGATGTGTATACTTGGATAGCCACTGATCCAAGTGGGAATGAAATTTTCAATCTTACGGGAGGTGGAGCAGCTTTTGAGACGGTAAAAATCGCTTTCAATCAAACCGGAACCCATCGAGTATCCCTTCGGGTTCGGCGTGCCACACAAATTATTTATGAGGAAAGTCAGACTGTGGTTGTTCAGAAAGGCCCTGAATTGGAATTGCTCCCCGACTATCTCATTTGTGGAAATAATCCAGTCGAGCTTACCGCTATTGATCCTGAAACACCTAATCTAAATGAGTTCACTTTTATTTGGAGGGATTTGGGAGATAATATCATTGGCAATCAAAACACCATTTTAGTAAGTCGGGAGGGGTTTTATAAAGTAGAGCTTTTCCAAGTTTCAAGTACAGGCGCAGCAGAATGTTTGATCAATGGTTCAACATATGCAGGGCCTTCATTGGATTTCGAGCTCCAACTTGGCAAGAGTTCACTTTGTCAAGGGGAGTCCCAGACACTTTCTACAGACACACCTCTTCCTGGAGATTGGTTTTTAATCAAGCCTGGAGGTTCTAATCCTGAAGCCTTGGGCTCTGCCTTTGAGGTTTCATTGCCGTCAAGCGAAATAGAGGAACCCGGCATTTATACGGCAATTTTCTCCGCAATTGATGAGCGATACCCTGATTGTAGGTCAGAGCGAAGAATAAATTTCGAAGTAAGGGAAGCACCGGACCTGGAAGCAACTGTGCTAGAAAAACCTGATAATTGTGTCGAACCAAACGGATCATTTGAAATTGCAGCTCTTAGTGACCTTGATTCGATTCGTGTGGTAGAAAGAGACTATCTCAATGTAGGTCTCTCCTCAGGGTCTTCATTTATTTTAAGCAATCTTGATCCTCAAATCTACACCATACTTGCCTACAGCAATGGTTGCAAGTTTAGTACACTTCTAAACCTCGAAACCAAAGAGCCTCCTATTGTAGATGGAAATACACCTACTATTCAGGAGCCAAGCTATCAAGTCGAACCCGAGAGTTGCGGAGAGAGAGGAGTAATCCCTGGCAAACTTAGACTCGAATTTGCCCAAGGTGAAGTAAATGGGGACTTTAGAATTATGGCACTTGGCACTGGTGAAGTTGCCGCAGGAGAAATCCAAGATCAATCCAGCCTAGAGCTCAATCTATCCAGCGGAACCTATCTAGTGGAACTAAAGGTAGATGGCTGTACCTATCCAGTCGAGCAAATCACTATTGATCGTCAGCCTCAGGTATCCTTCAGTAATCCTGGTACAATTGCTATTTGCGAGGAATTTGAATTTACCCCGGAAACCTCGGAGGATTTGATTTTTACACTTCAGGATCCGGAGGGTAATATTTTTACAGCAGGCTCAGGGGAATCCTTTCTACTGAATAAATCCGGGACCTATACCCTTTTAGGCGAGTCAAATCAAAATAACGGGAACTGTCCAAGGGAGGTGACTTTCGAGGCAAGCCTTAATCAAAAAATCAATTTTGACTTGGAGCTTTTCGAAGAGGATTGTTTTGGAAATCAGGTATATAGAGCTACAGTCGAAGACCTGGATATTGCTCAGACCTCGATTCGTTGGCTCAATGAGGATGGAGAAATCGTGGGTCGAGGCGAATTGTTCTATCCAACTGCGGTAGGTAATTACACCTTAGCTGTCCAACCACTAGCAAGTGGATTTTGTGAAATCGAACCAATCCCATTTAGTGTAGACCCACCGGTACTTTCGGTTCCAGTAGAATTGGAAGCAACCAAAATTTGTCCTGATCCAGCCACAGCGGTGATTACTCTAACAACCGATGAGGATGAGGTCGACCGGATTGAATGGATTTTCTTCGACTTAAATGACAATCGTGAGGATTTGCCTCAGTACAGTGGTCTTTACGAATTGACAGTGGATAGAGCAGGAAGCTATGAGGCTGTTGTATTTAATGATATTGGCTGCGAAATAGGAAGAAACTTCATTGAAGTGAGCGTATCCACTTTAATCTCCGGACCTGAGCTGGAAGACACTTATGCGATCTGTTCAAAGGAAAATACACTTCCTGGTATCAACCCCGGTTCTTTCAAAGAATATGCTTGGTATTTTGAAGGTGATCTAGTTTCCACAGCTCCTATCTATAAGCCTACTCAAGTGGGAACTTATCAACTTGAAGTTGTGACTATTGATGGTTGCCTGTTTGTCGGGGAATTCAGAACATTTGATGCCTGCAACTTCAGTGTGATCATGCCCAATGCTATGGTTCTTGGTGATTCAAATCGGGATTTCAGAGTACTAGTAAGTGAAGGCGTTACGGAAGCAGAGCTTTTCATTTACAATAGAATTGGAGAGCTGATCTACCATGAAGAGTCGAAAGAGATCCCTGTAGAATCCCCATTTTTCAATTGGTCTGGGACAACTATAAGAGGAGAAAAAGTTTCTATCGGAACCCTTACTGTGGTTCTTATTCTTCGAAACCCGATCTATGGATTCGAAGAAAAGGTGATTGGGTCGCTAATTGTAATAGAGTAGGGAGTATTTTTTTATTATCGGAAAAGTTCGAGTCCGATATTTTTCCTATTTTGATGGCCTGCAATCGAATGCATTATCAACCTTAATCCAAAAAACCTATATCTATGTCACAAGCTATCAATCGAACCGCCCTTTTCAATGCCAGCTGTCTGGCTTTGATTACTACGGCATTTACCTTTGCTATCCGAGCTGGAATTCTCCCCCAACTGGGTGAGGACTTTGGGCTTAGTGCTGAGCAACTGGGCTTTATCAATTCCATGTGGTTCTTAGGCTTTCCGATATCCATGATCTTAGGGGGCCTTTTTTATCATAAAGTGGGACCAAAAATGATCATGAATATCGCTTTTGTCACTCATACTCTAGGAATTCTAATGACCTTGTTTGCTGGGGGATATACCACATTGCTGATTTCCACCCTATTTATCGGGTTTGGAAATGGTTGTACTGAAGCTGCTTGTAATCCAATGATAGCGGATATGTACACCGGTGTAAAAATGAATAAAATGCTCAATCGATTCCACATGTGGTTCCCGGGAGGAATCGTTTTAGGATCATTGATTTCTAAGTTTATGACTGACGCGGGTCTTGGCTGGCAGCCTCAGATTTGGGTGATGATGATCCCAACCATCGCTTATGCGGTTCTTTTCTTTGGAAAAGCATTCCCAAAGCCTTCTGTAGAAGGAGTTACTTCTATCTCAAGCAATGTCAAAGCAATGATCAGCCCGCTTTACATATTCCTGTTTATTTGTATGTCTATTACTGCTATCACAGAATTTGGTACTCAGCAATGGGCAAATGTAGTATTGGACAGTTCAGGAGCTAGCGGAATGCTTATCCTAGCTTTGACAACGGGTGTAATGGCTGTCGCTAGATTCTTTGCCGGTCCAGTGGTGGGTAAATTGGGACAAACAGGAGTTTTGCTTTCAGGTGCCATTCTTGCGGTGATTGGAACATACCTTTTCAGTACTGTCACAGGTCCAATGGCCTATGTAGCAGCTGTTATTTTTGCGCTAGGTGTAGCTTATTTCTGGCCAGTGATGGTTGGAGCAGTTGCTCAGCGAGTCCCATTAAGTGGCGCACTCGGTATGTCCATCATCGGAGGTGTAGGAATGTTTTCTACTGCGATCTGGCAGCCTATTATCGGGGGCTGGATTGATTCGGCGAGAGCAACCAACCTTGCCGAAGGACTAGCCGGTGCAGAACTTGAACTTGCCACGGGTCAGGAAACCTTGTTGAAACTCACCATGTTCCCTGCAATTTTGATAGTCCTATTTATCATCCTATTTATTTGGCAAAAAGGAAGCAAACCTGCAGTCAGCGCCGCAGGAGCCCATTAAAAAATTAAAGCAGCCTTCGGGCTGCTTTTTTTATTCCTGACAAGCATAACTTTCATATTCCTCTCGGAAGACCGTCCATAGTTTCCGGTCTTCATCCCGATAGGTAATCGCCTCAGTCCGAATGCTTATTTCCAAGCTATACGGTGTTTCAATTACGGTTCCATCTTTCAGGGTAATGGTACATGGTCCATCTACCCTTTTGATGTCTTTCAAACCAATATCCTGAAACCAGCTCTCGCATGAGTTGAGTACAAGAACAAAGAATACACCTGCTAAAATTCTACCGACTTTCATTGGGTCTCTATTTCGAATCCAAAGTAACTCAATCATCACCAAAAAAAAAGCTGCTATCAAAAGAATCAGATTCTTTAATATAGCTTCACTTTCAGAAAAGAAGCTTTTTTAAATAAAAAAAGCTCAACCTAAATGGTTGAGCTTGGTAGTGACCTCGTCAGGATTCAAACCTGAAACCTCCTGAGCCGTAATCAGGTGCTCTATTCAGTTGAGCTACGAGGCCGAAAGCGAATGCAAAGGTACGAGTAAATGGATTTTATCCAAACAACATGATCGAGGTTTTTTAAAAATATCTCAACTTATCTTCGGCGATACTTAAGAATTATTAAGGACAAAATCAGGATTAATCCTTAGGGATTTTCTATTTTTGCCCGCACTAGTATGATTATAATAGCATTTTGATGAAAAAAATACTCGGATTATTATTCGCCCTATCACTGATCTTTACCGCACAGGCACAAGAAAAAACAGGCCCTAAAGTCCCAATTGGGGGAAGGCCTAATATTCCTTCGGATCTTGTTCTTGAGTTTGGATTTAACCTGCTAAACAATCGCCCTGCTGATTTGAGCACCCGGTTTTTTGGTTCTAAGACATTCAACATTTACTATCAGCACCCTTTTCGCATTTTTGGGGAAAATTCTGGAGTCACTTTCAATCCTGGTTTTGGTATTGGCACAGATAAATTAGCCTTTCAAGATGACAGAAACCTGTTTAATGATCCTGAAAAAGGTCCTGAGTCAAGCCAACTCTTAGATCTGACCGAAGTCTTTGGGGAAAACATCCAAGTCAACAAAAACACTTTTGCTCTAAGTTACTTTGATGTTCCTCTAGATTTCACCTACCATTTTAACAAAGCCAACTACTCAAGAGGCTTTCGCGTATCGGTCGGAGGCAAAGTCGGAATTCTTTACAATGCGCACAGCAAAATCACCTATGAAGACGAGAATGGACTCACCAGAAAGGTAAAAGACTCACAAAACTACGGATTCGAACAAATCAGGTATGGAATTACGCTGAAGGCTGGTTCACCTGGCTTTTATGCATGGAGTTATTTTGGCCTAAACCGAATGTTCCAACAAAATCAAGGTCCCGGCAATAACGAAGCACAACAAATAAGCTTCGGAGTGGCCGTCAATCTTTTCTAATTTCAAACCGGGTTTATCCCGGTTTTTTTATGCCCATACCCACAGAAACCCTACGAAACAGGCTAAAAAACCGAAAATAAATCCAGTGTAAATTTCAACGGGCTTATGAGCATCCAAATACAGTCTCGAAGACCCTACAACCCCCGACAAAAGCAAAGATAGGAGCAATGGGTATAGCACTTGGAAGTTAGTGAACTTCAAACCTAACACGACCACTATCGCCACCAAGCCTCCAATACCGGTCATATGAGCAGACATTTTCCAGAAAAATGTGACCACGGTCAAAACCAATACTACTAAGGCGATCACCCCTAGTGACTGCCAAAGAATAGGGTCCAATTCATTGATCTTGGACATGAAATATACGGTCATTAAAAAATAAACGGTAGTTACAGAAAAAGGAATCGCACGATCTTTTATCGTATGCATGTGCAAACTTTTGACTGTTCCACTGAGCCTCAACCCAAAAATGGTGAGCATAGGAATCACCAAGGTGGACAAGACAATCAAGTAAAAAATCCTCAACTTGAAGGAGGCAGGAACACTGCTCGCCTCAGGCACTCCAAATAAGATCAACCCAAAAACCAGGGTAGGTACAATCAAAGGTTGAAATACGATGGAAATGACCAGGGCTATCGCTCTCTCCACTATAATTCTTTTCTAAGTCTGGCCACAGGAATTTGCAGCTGCTCTCGATACTTCGCTACGGTTCTTCTGGCAATATTATATCCTTTTTGATTCAGCATTTTGACCAACTTGTCATCGGAAAGCGGCTTTCGCTTATCTTCCTCATCCACCATGGTCTGAAGGACTGACTTCACCTCCCGATTGCTGACATCTTCCCCACTGTCTGTCGATATCCCTTCAGAGAAAAAGTACTTCAATGGATATACCCCAAATTCTGTCTGGACAGCCTTGCTGTTCGCTACTCGGGAAACGGTAGAAATATCCATATCAATTCGCTCTGCTATATCCTTTAAAATCATTGGACGCAGATTTGTTTCGTCACCATCAACAAAAAATTCCTTTTGATAGTCAATAATCGCATGCATGGTCCGAAGAAGCGTATTTTGCCGCTGCTTAATCGCATCTATAAACCACTTCGCTGCATCCAGTTTCTGCTTGACAAAAGAGACCGTTTCCTTTAGCTTTTTATCCTTTTTGTCGGACTTATCATAAGCGTCAAACATCTCGGCATAAGACCGGGATATTCGAAGCTCAGGAGCATTTTTAGAATTGAGACTGACTTCAAGTTTTCCGCCATTATTGACCAATATGAAATCAGGAATAATGTATTGAGTCCGTACCAAACCATCCGAAGTTCCTCCGGGTTTGGGGTTTAGGTGCGTAATTAGATGTACCGCTTCTTTCGTTTCCTCCTCAGTGAGATCGCATTTCCGCTGGATTTTGGAGTAATGTTTCTTGGTAAACTCATCGAAGCAATCATGCAAAATCCGAATGGCATGCTGCACCACCGGGTCATCGGGATGCTCCTTGCGCTCCAACTGAATCAGCAAACACTCTTGAAGGTTGCGGGCAGCAATCCCAGCAGGATCAAAATTTTGAATTTTTATCAATATTTCTTCCAGTTCATCGATATCGGTTTCAATATTCTGACTGAAAGCAAGGTCATTGATGATAGCTTCCAAGTCTCTTCGGATATATCCGTCATTCTCGATGCTTCCTATCAATTGCTGACCGATGATTCGCTGCCTATCATCCAGTCTGAGGAAGTTCAGTTGCTGAATTAATTGCTCATGAAGGGAAGATTGGGATGAAATCGGCATTTCCCGATCCTCTTCATCTGGATTGTAATTTCCATCTCCCTGCATTTTATACCCACTGTACTCATCATCGAGGTAATCATCCAAGTTGATGTCCCGATCATCCACACCGAGATCCTCTTCATAAGAGTCCTCAAAATCCTCATCAGCAGCTGCATCCTCCTTTTCTTCCTTCCCCTCTTCCAGGGCAGGATTGATCTCCAACTCCTCCTCGATACGAGCATCGAGTTCAGCAGTAGGTACCTGTAGCAGTTTGATAAATTGAATCTGCTGAGGTGAAAGCTTCTGAGAGAGTGACTGACTGAGGTGTAACTTCTGCATTTGAACGGACTAAAACCTTTTATCTGGGTCTAAAAAAAGCCTTTTCAAGTGAAAAAGCCTTGAATTCAAAGTTAGGAAAAAGGAGCAAATTTTTGATAAAAAGCTTATTTAATCGTTTTTTTGCAAACCACTTAAAAGGGCTTCACTTTTTAAGTAAAAACTCAAAATTCACAAACATGGCATTCAACAAACGGGTCAAAATCAAAACCTTATTGGAGCAGAGTCCGATCGGAGAATCAGTCACAATCATGGGCTGGGTACGTACCCGAAGAAGCAATAAAAATGTGTCTTTCATCGCTCTGAATGATGGATCCATCATCACCAACTATCAGGTAGTAGCAGATCCAAATCAGATTTCGGAGGAAATATTAAAAAAATGTGCGACAGGTGCATGTCTTAAAATATCGGGCATCGTGGTCGAGTCTCAAGGTTCGGGACAGACTTCTGAACTTCATGCAAACAGCATTGAAGTGCTCGGGGAAGCAGATCCTGAAAAATACCCGCTTCAACCGAAAAAGCATTCCTTGGAGTTTCTAAGAGAGATCGCCCACCTGAGAATGCGCACCAATACTTTTGGGGCTGTTTTTCGAGTGAGACATGCTTTGGCTTTTGCCGTTCATCAGTACTTTAATGATAAAGGATTCTTCTACATCCATACCCCGATTATTACAGCCTCTGATGCGGAAGGGGCCGGTGAGACTTTCAAGGTGACTACCTTGGATATCGGTAATCCTCCTAAAACTGAAGACGGGTCTGTTGATTTTAAGCAGGATTTCTTCGAAAGAGAAGCAAACCTGACGGTATCCGGTCAGCTTGAAGGAGAATTGGCTGCATTGGCACTTTCTGAGATTTATACTTTCGGACCTACTTTCCGAGCTGAAAACTCCAATACCACCCGGCATTTGGCTGAATTCTGGATGATTGAGCCGGAGATGGCTTTCTATGACGCAGAAGACAATGCTGATTTGGCAGAAGATTTCTTGAAATATTTGATCAACTACGCGCTGGATAATTGCCAGGAAGATCTTAAGTTTTTGGAAAGTCGCCTCTTGGATGAGGAGAAGTCCAAGCCAGCTGATCAGCGTTCGGAGATGGGCTTGATCGAAAAGCTGAAGTTTGTAGCTGAAAATGATTTCGTAAGAATCACCTACACTGAGGCTATTGACATTCTGAAGCGATCTAAGCCTAATCAAAAGAAAAAATTCCAATATCTAATCGATGAATGGGGAGCTGACTTGCAATCGGAGCATGAGCGCTATTTAGTAGAAAAGCACTTCAAAAAGCCAGTGATTCTCACGGACTATCCGAAAGAGATCAAGTCTTTCTACATGCGACAGAATGAAGATGGCAAAACCGTAGCAGCAATGGACATTCTATTCCCAGGGATAGGAGAAATCGTGGGAGGTTCTCAGCGTGAAGAGCGAATGGACCTTTTGGTCAGCCGAATGGAGGAGCTTGGAATTCCGACTGATGAAATGTGGTGGTTTTTGGATACACGAAGATTCGGTTCTACTCCACACGCAGGCTTTGGTTTGGGCTTTGAGCGAATGGTTCAATTTGTCACAGGAATGGGAAATATCCGGGATGTCATTGCCTTCCCTAGGACACCAGGAAATGCTGAATTTTAAGAAAAATCAATACAGCAAAGATCCCCGACCGAATGGTTGGGGATTTTTTTTGAAAAAGATTAGGCCACCATCCAAAAAGTAACCCAAAAAAGCACGTATCGGTAGATGATAAAGCTTGGAATCAGAAACACACCTAGCAGCAAACTTCTCCAAATTGCTCCTGCTTTGGATGTATTGTATCCACCCTTAATTAAAGCATACATGTAGACAATCACAACAGCCAATAAAATGATCGATAAAGTCGCCTCATTCATCATACCTCCAATGGAAAATGAAAACAAGCCAACTCCCAGATTAAATAACGCAGGAAATAGCACTAAAGCGAATAGAATATAAAAGCCATAGAAATAAGCTGAACCTGCAAAAAAATCAATCAAGTACAAATCCTCTCTTTTGAAGAATAGCAGCTTCAAAAACAGTCCTTGTAATACGACTAGAATAATTAGTAAGAGTTTACCATTGGAGTTTGAAACTCGTTCATAATTCGTTTTAAACAGCTCTTTATTCTCGCCACTCTTCGCAAGATGTGTGTTTACAACCCTTTCAATTTGGCTGCTATAGGGCAATTGATACATCTGAACTTCCAGAGAAGTGTTGAATGTAGAGATAATGGGGAATATGAAATAGATGAGGTTAGCAAAAAAGAAAAGTTGGAGTGGTGAGAGGTATTTTCTCCTAATCCCTATGACAAAATTCCGAGTGAGCTCTCCTGGCCGAGTAATCAATAATTTGATCGTTGAAAGAAACTTTCCATCGGCGACAAAGACAGAAGCGATCAATTCTTCAAAAAAATGACTGAGCTTTTTATCTTTCTTTTCGAGTTTTTTCTCTCCGCAGGAGTAGCAAAACACGCCTTTTAGCTCTTCACCACATCTCACGCAAACATTCCTTTGGTCAACCATCGATGAAACAATTTCCGAGAAGATTAATATCTCGAATAATTGTATCAATTCAAACAATCGAGTTTTTTCAACTTACTACTTTCACCCTTCGGGCAAGAGGAATACAAAGGAGACTGAAGAAAATCGCGATATAACCCACTAGGTTAAAGTTTGTAAGCTGACCAAGGGCATTTTCCCCGATAATCATTCCTGCAATTAGGGAAGCTAGACCGGTGGCAAGTTGTTGCACTGCAGAATTGAAACTCAAAAAACTACCTCTATTCTCAGGTCTTGCCGTACCCGTGATAATGGCAGCAGCAGGCACATAGCGTCCATTGGAAGTCACAAAGAACATCGTCGAAATCATCAATACAAAAGGGATAGGAGTTACTCCTAGATTGGTGATCACTGCAATAGGGATGACATTTAGAAACATGAAAATGGTAAACACTTTAAGTTTTCCATATTTATCAGACATCTTCCCCACCCAAGGTGAAGTAAAGATGGTGAAAGCGCCTCCAGCCATGTAGATATAAGTCAATTGCAATTCAGTGAAACCTACATTAGCCACTGTGTAAGGGCTCAAAAATGGAATAATCATAAACTGACCAAACATCATCATGACCGACAAAGTAATGGCACGCATTTGATTAGAATTGCTTGTCACTCTTTTTACTACTTCGAGCGGATGTGGTCTTTGCACTTCTTGCCCAAGATGATCAGCAATATTGGGAATGAATCGGAAAATCATCCCTAAACTAACCAAAGAGAGTCCCGTCAAGATGAAAAAAGGCGTATGCCAATCGGATAGCCCTGCCAAAAACAGTCCAAGCGGAACCCCTAGCACAGAAGCTACCGAAAAGGCCGCCATGACCAATCCCATAGCTCTTCCCCGTCTGGCATCAGGAACAACATCACCGATAATAGCTAAGATCAAGGCCGAAGTCAATCCTCCAAACAATCCGGACAAGATCCTGGCTAAAAGTAGGATTCCATAGCTAGGAGAAAGTGCGCAGCCCAAAGTCGCAACCGTAAAGCCTACATAAACCCAAAAAAGGATTTTCTTACGATCAAATCGATCTAAAAAAAATGCTCCAAAAAAACTGGAAATCCCTGCACTGAAGGTGTAAGATGATACCAGTAAACCAAATTCACTAGGAGATATCTCAAATAGCCTCATCAATTGAGGCCCCAATGGCATCAAGATCATGAAATCCACAATGTGGATAAAATTGATAGCTGCTAAAGTCCAAAGCAGCAATTTTTCACGGTTCATAAAAATCCTTTATCCGAAAACCCATCCATTTCCAGGTTAGTTTGCTTTGAGAGAATAATATTTGTGGATATACGGAATTATGCCAGTAGTCTCATTTTCTTTGCTAAGAGAGACGGATCCGCCGCTGCGGACAGGTGTCAGGTGTCCGATGACGGATGCCTGCATAAATCGGTCATTCTCGCAGGATTTTAGCCCTTCAATTTTTATACTGGTAAGAAAGTGTATATCCATAACTATATTTAAGAATTCTCAACGAATTCAAAAGTACGGGGAATTTGCTCAATAATATCTGATGCTATGGTTCCCTGAAATCTGATTTTTCCTGCATATTCACCTGCCAGTCCATGATGAAAAACTCCGCAGATAGCTGCATTTTCAGAACCATAACCCATTCCCAAAAAAGCGGTGATCATTCCTGTCAAGACATCTCCAGCCCCGCCAGTAGCCATAAAATATGTCCCAGTACTATTGAAAAGCTGTCTTCCATCAGGAAGGCTTATCAACGTATTTGCCCCTTTCAGCACAAGAATAACCTGATACTTCTTTGCGAGTTCTGAAGCTTTCTTCATCCGATCAAGATGATTAACGCAACTCCCAACTAGCCGCTCAAACTCACCCAAATGAGGAGTAAGAATTGAGTTTTTGGGAAGAAGTGACATTAATTCCGGGTTTTGTGACAATACATTCAAAGCATCAGCATCTAAAACCATCGGCTTTGAAAAGGATTTAAGCAAAAACTCCAGTTGCTTTTTCCGGTTTTCTATACCCCAGCCAGGCCCTATACCAACCGCGTCAAAGACATCCAGGTCTTTCATATCTTCCCCAATAACCATGGCTTCAGGAACGGAGGCTTGTATGATAAAACGTTCTGATTCCTCAATTTGACAAGTCACAAGACCCGCCCCAGTCCGCAGTGCACTTTTTGCAGTTAAAACAACAGCCCCCATTTTGCCCAAACTCCCACCAACCAGCAATATTCTCCCAAAATCTCCCTTGTGCGAGAATCGGTGAAACCGCCTGTGTCTCTCTGGGATATCCTTCTTCTGGATATAAAAAAAATCTGATTCAAATTCTTGATATAAGCTATCGGCTATTCCAATGTCCACTAACACTAACTCACCAACGGCTTGAGCGTTTTCGGGAAAAAGCAAGGAAAGCTTCGGAAAGGCAAAGGTGACCGTATAATTTGACCTTGCTACCGAAGCCTTTTCTTCTGCGATTCCTTCTGATAAAAGACCGCTTGGAATATCAACAGCTATTTTTACCCCTTGTTGCTTATTCCAAGAATCAATTATCGGAAGAGCCGAGTCTCTCAACTTGCCTTTCAGGCCAACTCCTAAGAAAGCGTCTATAAATATACCTTTGGAGGGAAAGTCAAAATCTTCAAAGCTTATTTTGCTTACACCTTCTGGCAACCTGTCAAAATTTATTTTGGCATCAGCAGAAAGGTCTGTTTCATCATTGAAACAGAGCACTACCGTTACCTGATAGTTTCTATGCTGTAAATGCCTAGCAATTCCAAGGCCATCTCCCCCATTATTTCCACCGCCGACATAGATGAAAATTTCTTCAGCAGCAAATTTCTTTTCTTCAAACCAATGGATAAATCCCCGAACGGCTGTTTCCATCAGTTCATAGCTTGATTGCCCAGTTATCTTGCAATGCAGCTGGTCTAGCTTGCTGACAGCGTCTCCTTTAAGAATCCGTATCATAAAACCTCCTCTGTTTTTACAGCCAATTCACGTTTTGGAATAGAAACTAAAAATAAAAACCCTAATCCTACAAGAAAGAAAATTCCAAGTGAAAGCGCTGAATTCCGCATGCTTCCCGTTAGTTGTTCGATTGCACCGTAGGAAAAGGTACCGATAACAATGGCCATTTTTTCAGTGACATCATAGAAACTAAAGAAGCTGGCATGATCCGTCGTGTTTTGAGGAATCAATTTTGAATAGGTAGATCTAGAAAGGGATTGGATCCCACCCATCACAAGACCGACCACAAAGGCCAAAGCGAAAAACTCATATACATTGTAAACATAGTATGCTGCAGCACAAATCATCGTCCAAATTAGAACCATGATGATAAGGCTGGTTTTGTTTCCAAATTTCTTTGAGATAAAAGCGAAAAGGTAGCTACCAATAATAGCCACGAATTGGATAATGAGAATGGTAATAATCAATTGATCACCAGGAAGCCCTAATTCCTTATCCCCAAAAGTTGCTGCAAGGTACATAACCGTTTGCACTCCCATGGAATAAAAAAAGAAAGACGCCAAGAATCTTTGGGTAAATGGCATCGTATTAATAATTCGAAAAACTTTTCTTATTTCTCGGTAACCGGTGAAAAAAAGTTCTCTCTTTATCTCCTTATTATAAGGATTCTTAGGTAGGTATCTGAAAGGGATTTGAGAGAAACCAGCCCACCAAATTCCAGTAATCAAAAAGGAAATCCTGGCCGCCATTCCGCCTTCAGGAATACCAAAAAGATGAGGCATTTGAATCATTAAAAGGTTCACTACCAAGAGCACCACACTTCCAATATATCCGAGGGCAAACCCTTTGGCACTTAGTAAATCATATTCATCCTCTTTTGATATCTCAG
>LJXT01000042.1 GCA_001314815.1 Algoriphagus marincola HL-49 | reverse complement strand
CCAGTTCCATTGAGGCTTCAGTTGGGTGCCAACCTAACAGAGGGACTTGGTGCAGGTGCCAATCCTGAGCAAGGAAAAAATGCCGCACTTGAGTCTCAGGAGGAAATCCGAGAACTACTTGCAGACAACACCAAAATGGTATTTATCACTGCCGGAATGGGTGGCGGAACTGGTACAGGAGCTGCGCCAGTATTGGCGAAGATTGCCAAGGAGTTGAATATCCTGACTGTAGGTATTGTGACTGCGCCATTTATGTTTGAGGGTCGCAAGAAGATGGCAGTCGCTCAGGCAGGTATCGAGGCTTTGAGAGAAAACTGTGATACAGTTCTTGTCATCCTAAATGACAAGCTAAGAGAGATTTATGGCAATTTAGCTATCCGAACTGCATTTGGAAAAGCCGATGATATCTTGACTACAGCCGCAAAATCAATCGCTGAGATCATCACGATCCATCAGGATGTCAATGTGGACTTTGAAGATGTGAAGACTGTCATGAAAGATGCCGGTGCAGCTGTCATGGGATCTTCTACAGAAGAAGGCGAAGGCCGCGCTATCCGTGCCGCCGGAGCTGCAATTTCCTCTCCGCTTCTGAACAATGTCGATATCAAAGGAGCAGAGAAAATCCTTCTTTCCATTATGTCCGGTGAAGATGAAGAACTTTCCATGGATGAGTTGAGTGAGATCACTGAGTACATCCAAGAGAAGGCCGGTGATAATGCCGAAGTGATCTTCGGTCAGGGCATCGACCCAGAACTTGGCAAAGCTATCCGGGTAACGGTAATTGCCACGGGTTTTGAAATGGATAAACTAGATGGAACTCCAGCTGCGAAGCCAAAAGCTCAGATCGAACCAACTCCTGCACCAGTGGTAAAGGACACAAAGCCAGCTGAAGAAGAGGAAGAGATCAAAACCGTGATCAATCTGGAAAGCGGTAAAAGCGAAAAAGTGAAAGAAGAGCCGATTGCAGGAAGCACTTTCGTTTTCTCTAAACCCAATAAGCCAGTAGAGGAGCCAAAAGAGGAGGAAAAAGAAGAGCCTCGTCAGGAGACTTTCCGGTTCGATCTTCCAAAAGCTACTCCTGAGCAACCAAAAGAAGAATCTACTCCAGCTTCAGAACGAATTGTTCATGATCTTTATGAAGAAGAAGACGAGCCGAAGAATGAAGTGAAGTCAGAGGAAGAAAATGCTGATCCGGCTAAGCCTGTCTATGCAAATGACTTCTATGAGCAAATGAAGCAAAAAGCTATTCAGCGTGCTCATGAGCGTTTTGAAAAGCTAAAAGGAAACCGGTCATTCAACCCAAGTCCTGAAGAACTCAAGGAAAAACTTGAAGTACCGGCTTACCTTCGAAAGAACGTTACATTAAGCGAGCCTGAGCATAGTTCTGAGAACAATATCAGCAAGTTTAATGTAAGTGATGAAAATGAGATTTTGGGGAATAACCGTTTTCTCCACGATAATGTGGATTAAGGATTAAAACTCCAGCAACATTTCCGCTTGGGTTTGCAACAGTTCTATATAAAGCTTGTTGGTGAGCAAGTTATCTGACATATTCTGCTCTATTTTGGCCAGTTTTGGCTTGAGAGCAAGGACATGCATTCCCAAGTAATGGAAAATATCAGTGAGGTGGCTCAATGCGATGCCACCTCCTCCTATTCCTGAAGAAAGGCCGACTAGTGCGGCCTTTTTGTTTCTAAACGTGTTGGGATAAGTCATCCCATCGATGAAAGTCTTGAGAATTCCCGGAAAAGAACCATTGTATTCTGGGACGATAAAGATGAATTTTTGGCCTTCGGCTACCTTTTGATGAAAGCGATTGTAGGACTCATTTTTTCCATTGTTATCATAGAGGGCTGTTTCGATAAAGTCACAGGGAAGTTCTTCGAGTTCTAGAATTTCAGAGGCTTGTCCCTTCTCGCTTAATATTTGCTGATATTGAAGTGCGATCAGTTTGGATACTGAATTTTTTCTATTGGTACCGAGTATAATTTTAATCATAGCTTCTTTTGAATAACAAAGAATACAAGCTTTGGGCATCAAAAGTTCGGGGGATGCCTTAGATTCCTATCTTTAGGAGAAATTTTAAAACTGATGAACTACCTTACTCAAATTCATGAAGCGGCTCGATTCCTGAAAAATCTCTGCCCGGATCCTGTAGAAAATCTGATCATTTTGGGTACTGGATTAGGGAAGCTGGGAGATCAGATTGATATCAATCTGGAGATTGATTACAGTGATATTCCTCATTTTCCGATTTCGACAGTCGAGACTCACTCCGGGAAGCTATTGATCGGTACTTTAGCCGGAAAGCCTGTGATTGCCATGCGGGGCCGTTTTCATTACTATGAAGGTTATTCGATGCAGCAGCTCACTTTTCCCGTGCGGGTGTTGAAGCACCTTGGCGTGAAGCGGATGTTTGTCTCCAATGCTTCGGGTGGCCTCAACCCGGATCAGGCTGTGGGTGATGTCATGATTTTGACAGACCACATTAATCTACTTCCTGATAATCCTCTCCGGGGCGAAAACCCTCCTGAATTTGGTCCGAGATTTCCAGATATGAGTGATGCTTACTCCAGTCGATTGGTGGAGATGGCCTTGCAAATCGCAAGGGAAAATGGTTTTAATATTCATACAGGAGTCTATGCAGCTGTTTCAGGGCCAAATTTGGAAACCCCAGCTGAATACCGCTTCATTCGCATCATCGGAGCAGATGCTGTGGGAATGAGCACGGTACCAGAAGTAATCGTCGCACGCCAATCCAACATGGAAGTCTTCGGGATTTCGGCCATTACCGACCTTGGCGTACCTGGGAAGATTCACAAAATCACCCTAGATGATGTAGTGGCAGCAGCAGCCAAAGCAGAGCCTATTTTAAGTAAAATTTTACTTGAATTGATTAAAAGGGTTTAATCCTGCGGGAGCTGATCAATTGCCTGTAGGACTGATTCCATGTAAGGTTTGATCTCTTCAGGCCAGGTGCCCGGATCCGTATCTACTTGCCAATACAAGGCTCCGGTCTCATTTTCGAAGGCAAAATAAATAGCACCCTGATCATCACAGTCAGGGCATCCTATCACTGCGAAAGGATCATCTCTTAGGTACTGAGGAAAATTATTTTCCAGATTCTGAGCGATAGAAACCCATTGTGCATCAAGTGGATCTGCTTGATAAGTAATCAAGGCTGCTTCCCGGAAGCTATTCAGATTGTCTGCGTAAAGCTTTCCATTCTCTAGTTTGTAGATTTTGATGCAATTTCCAGTGCAAAAGGCTGACCACCAACCGAAAATAAAGGCATCTTTTTGAGGAGCTTCATCTTCCTGACTACAACCTAGGAATAGGGAAAGAATAAGTAGTGAAGAAATATAAATCCGTCTCATTTGATCATTTTTGTGGATATTACGTGAGAAATTTTAAGTTTGTTCTACTTCTTAAAATGGAATATTTACCCATTTTTGAACATAAAATTATGCGATTTATTCTTTTCTGCTTTTTTTTCCTCTTTGCCGTTTCAGGGCTCCGCTCTCAAGTTATTCCTGATTCCTTAAAGTTCGTTTTTGGAAAAGCAGATGGGACCTTACAGAAAACCTACATATTGACTGGGAAGGTTACAGACCAAGAAACGGGAGAGCCTGTTGAGGGTGTTGGGCTACACTTGGATGGTTTTTATACAGGGGTAAATACCGATCGTTTTGGCACTTATTACATCACGCTTTCTCCCGGTCACCATAGATTGACATTTAGGCACCTATCTAAAGCGCCCTTATTCACCGAGTTGACAATCTATTCAAATGCGGTCATGAATACTTTCATGACTGAGAAAAGCTACGAGCTCGAAGGAGTCGTGGTGCAGTCTGATGAGCCGGATCGAAATGTCCGAAACCCTATCACAGGCGTGACAAAACTGACAACTCGTGAATTACGGGCGATTCCAGCCTTTCTGGGCGAGGCTGATATTTTCAAAGGTCTTCAGCTCCTTCCAGGGGTCAGTTCGGTAGGGGAGGGTACCTCGGGAATCAATGTGCGAGGGGCCAAAACGGATCAAAACCTCCTGCTGATGGATGAGGCGATCGTTTTAAGTTCCAATCATGCCTTAGGTTTTCTATCTGCTTTCAATGCCGATGTCACAGAGACTTTTACCCTTTACAAAGGAAATCTTCCGGCAACCTTTGGAGGTCGGGCTGGTTCGGCCTTGAATATTGAAATGAAACCCGGTTCTACAGAAAGTTGGCAAGGTCAAATCGGAGTAGGAACGTCTAATGGAAAGGTTCTTCTGGAAGGACCGATCAAAAAGGATAAAGTAGGATTGATATTCGGAGGTAGGATTTCCAATGCCAATTGGCTGCTGCGAAGGGCAAGAGACTTTGATATTCAAAACTCCCAACTTGACTTTTATGACGGCTATCTGGGACTTAATTGGAAAATAGCTCAAGGGCATACCTTGGAGGCGAAAACCTTATTAACGGGCGATTACTTTAAGTTTTCAGGTGAGTTTGGCTACGATTGGTCCAATCGGGTGAGTAGTTTGAATTATCGGGGGATTTTGGGAGAAAACTGGTCGATCAAGGCATTAATTGCGGATGGTGATTTTTCCAATTCCTTTTTCGACCCGGAGGGACTAGATGCTGCATCGGTAGAAAATGGCATGCGCTATCAGCAGGCTAAAGCTACGCTGACTTGGGCCAATGAAAAGCTTGCGATAAATTCAGGAGTGGAGGCGGTTTACTATCAAGGTAAGGATGAGCGAAGAAGTCCTTTTTCAGCTGAATCCAATGTGCTCGAAGAAAAAATTGGGAAAGAGCGTGGCTTGGAAGTAGGACTTTTCTCGAGTTTGGAATGGGATATCTCAGAAAAGACCGGTTTGGTAGGAGGGCTTCGCTTTGTGCAATACAATCAACTCAGTCCCGATACGGTCTTTCAATACAACGAAATAGGGCCGATCGCTACCGAGCAAATTTTAGGACAGGAGGTTTTTGAGGGAGGGGCTATCCAAACCTACTCTGGTCTGGAGCCAAGAATCTCCATTCGCCATAATCTCGATCAAAATGCCTCACTGAAAGGCAGCTATGCGCGGCTTTATCAGTATATCCAATCTATCAGCAATACCTTCGGTCCTACTCCGATCGATCTTTGGCAACTCAGCACCCGGTACATCCCGCCACAGCGCTCGGATAATTTTTCCTTGGGATTTTTTAGAAATAGCATGGACAACAAATGGGAATTTTCGCTCGATGGATTCTACAGAGTCACACAAAATCAAATCGAATACCGGGATTTTGCGCAGGTCTTTCTCAATCCCCACATGGAGACCGAAGTGGTAATAGGTGAGGGAAGGGCCTATGGAGCGGAATTTTTGATCAAAAAAAATTTGGGTGTAGTCACTGGCTGGCTTGCTTACACCTATTCGCGCTCTTTCTTCAGAAGTCAGGGACAGTTTGAGGAAACCCAAATCAACGGTGGGGATTGGTTTCCGAGCAACTATGATAAACCTCATGAGGTGAATTTCATCCTCAGTCGAAAAATGTACCCAAGAGGTCTTTTTAATTTGAGTATCAACTATGCCACCGGAAGGCCTGTCAGTGCGGTGAATGCCAGTTACGTCGTCAATTCATTGATTATTCCAGAGTATAGCGAGCGAAATCAATATCGTATTCCGGATTACTTTCGGGTGGATGTTTCCTACACGGTGGAGAAGGTGTTTTCTAAGAAGGGAGATAGTTTGAATTTTAGTATCTACAATCTTTTTGGAAGGAGAAATGCTTATTCGGTTTTTTGGCAAAAGGATGGGGATAGTAGGCAGTTGAGGCCTTACCGCTTGGCGGTTTTAGGGTCTATTTTCCCTTCGATTACGTATAGTGTTCAATTTGGAGGAGGTGCAAATGAGTAGGTTGAAATTATATATTGGAGTTTTTGTAACCCTAGTTCTCTTTAATTCCTGCGTGGATCAGATTGATTTTCCACTCAATCGTGGAGTGGAGAAGTTGATTGTCTTCGGGCAGTTGAATAATCTAGATGAGGATAAATTTGTCATGCTTTCGGAGACCACTTCTGCAGATCGCGAACCACTCTTTTCAGGTCAATATTTAGTCCTTAATGATTTGCCAAGACCAGTGACAACTGCCAATGTTTTTGTGGTAAATACCCAAAATGAGCGCTTTTCGCTCAATCAGGTGGAGCCTGGAAAATACATGCTTCCAAGATCAGTTCAGATTCGGGAAGATGTAGCCTACTTTGTCGAGATTCAGATAGAAGGGAAAACCTACCGATCCGAACCTGAGCAGATGCCTGCTGCTGTTGGTACTGATGCGGTAAGCTATGAGTTCAGTCGGGGTGTTTTCGATAATGACCCGGATCGGGCGTTTATTTCGATCATCTCAGACGTGACTTTGCCTGACTCTGAAAGTCCCTATTACTTAAGATGGGATGTCTATGAAGCTTACTACTGGAACCTAACTTTCTTCCCAAATCCTTTCAACAGAGCCCCGCCGGACTGTTACGTTTTTGGCTTTCCGGATCCGGAGCGGCTACCGCTGTTTAGTGGTGAAAGCGTAAGAGCGGGAGTAAATTCCTCTTCGCAATTGCTCGCCCAGCGAATCGTCGATGAATCTTTCCTCAGTAGACATTACTTCAATGTCAGACAGGTTAGCATTTCGAGGGATGCGTTTCGGTATTGGAGTCGGGTAAAAGACCTGGTCAACAATACCGGGTCAGTATTTGATATTCCGCCTGCTCCAGTGCGAGGCAATGTTCGGAATAGTGCCAATCCGAACGAGGTGGTTTTGGGCTATTTTGAGGTGGCAAGGATTTCGCAGGAGCGAATCTACACCACCCGGGCAGATGTTCCTTTCTTCATTTCAGAAGTCTGTACTTATTCCCCAGAAAGACCCATCACGGATTATCCTGTGACCTGCCTTCGCTGCAGTGAATTTCCCAATAGCACCAATGACACGCCACATTGGTGGTTTGATCAGTGAGTTATCCTGCCGATCGAGTAATTATTGAGACTTTGATCGGAGGAATTTGTATTTTCAGGGAAAATCAAACCCATATACCTATGCAAAAGAAACTTTCAGGCTTGTTGCTACTCTTCTTCCTATTCGGAGCTTTCACAGTTCAAGCCCAGCAATTTCGTGCTCTTGTTTTTAGCAAGACAGCAGGATTTCGTCATCAATCCATTCCCAACGGAGTGGTTGCTTTGAAAAAAATGGCAGAAGACCAGGTTTTTTCAATTCATACCACGGAGGACGCTAATTATTTTACCGATAAAAATTTGGAGCGATTTGATGTAATAATATTGCTCAGCACCACTGGTACTATTTTCAATGAGGAGCAGAAAGCAGCCTTTCAGCGATTTGTGAGAAGCGGAAAAGGAGTAGTGGGAATCCATGCTGCTACCGATACTGAGTATGAGTGGCCTTGGTACAATCAATTGATAGGCGCTTATTTCTTAGCTCATCCCAAGCAGCAAACATTACGACTGGAAGTGGTGGATTCGGATCATCCGGCGACTTGGCACCTTCCCAAAAACTGGCTTTGGACGGATGAACTCTATGAATTCCGTGATATCAATCCAACTATTAAGGTTTTGCTCAATGCTGACGAATCAACTTACCAACCTGCGAAGGCTATGGGCGAAAATCACCCGATGGCTTGGTATCATGAGTTTGATGGAGGCAGAGTGTTTTATACCGCTTTAGGTCATGTGGATGCGGCCTTTGAGGATGCTGATTTTCTCAAGCATCTCTATGGCGGAATTTGGTATGCTGCTACGGGACAGCCTTTCAAATAAGGAAATTGTTGATTTTGGAACTTATCAGCAGCAAATCGGTTTAACCCAAATAAAACCAGAAATACCATGCTAAAAGCTCAAGCTAAGCCTGTCCACCTCTATATGGAGGCTAATCCCAACCCCAATTCTTTAAAGTTTGTGGCCAACTTTATGTTGGTGGATGATGGGGTGAGTTTTGACTATCCTAGCCAAGAAAGTGCAGAAAACAGCCCTTTGGCCCAGGAGTTATTCAATTTTGCTTCAGTCGAGCGGGTATTTGTAGCTTCCAATTTTGTGACAGTCACCAAGTCGGAATCGGTAGAATGGGCCGAAATCCAGACTATCATTCGAGACCATATCAAATCCTATTTAGAAGCCGGCAAAAAGGTGGTGAATGCCAAATTCGACAAGGACCCCTTATTCGATGAAAATGATTCCGAGATCGTCAAAAAGATCAAAGGAATCCTGGATGAATATATCCGTCCTGCAGTAGAGCAAGATGGGGGAGCAATCGTCTTTCATTCATTCCAAGATGGTGTGGTGAAAGTTTTGCTTCAGGGCTCCTGCTCTGGCTGCCCATCAAGTACCGTGACGCTTAAGGCAGGGATCCAAAACCTTTTGACCCGAATGCTACCCGAAGTCAAAGAGGTAGAAGCAGAAGGCATCTGATCGAAACTGGATGAAACTCCGACAGTGGATTTGGTTTTTATTGGGGTTATTGGCTCTGTTGATCAGAGGTCTGAGCAGTAATTTTCCAGTTCAAACCGACCAGATTTATTCAAGAGGTTTATTTCCATTTATTCGAATTACATTTGATTACACGCTGGGGAAACTTCCTTTTCCCAGCATTTTTTTGTTTATAGGGCTTATTCTTTTGCTGTTCTTCCTCTTTTTTCGAGGATTTTACCGAAAGAAAGGTCTGCGGCAAAGACTTTCATTTTCCATCCGGTCTATTCTCAATTTTGCCGGAGGGTTGGTCTTTTTCTTCATGATCTTATGGGGCTTCAATTATCAGCGGACTCCTGTATCCCAGCAGCTAGGCCTTTCTGCAAAGCCCTTGGAACTGCATGAAATGAAAGCAGAAATTGAGGAGAATTATCGCGAGCTGCTCCTGCTTCGGCGGCAGTTGAAATCTGATACCTTGCCGATTTTGCCAGAACTAGCTTATCAAGAGTTAGAAGCCGAGGTGCGTAATATCCTGGAGGATCATTTGTCTATTTTGGGATTGTCTTTTGTGGGAGAGCCGCGAACGAAGCAATTTCCACCGCCAGGCCTGATGCGAAGACTCGGGATTTTGGGGATCTATTTTCCTTTTGTGGGGGAAAGCTACATTGACCCGACACTCCATCCGCTTGAGAAGCCATTTACCATCGCTCATGAGATGGCGCATAGCTTTGGAGTGACAGATGAGGGGGAGGCCAATTTTGTCGCTTGGGTGGTAGGTAGCCAGTCCAAAAATCCTCTGTTGGGATACTCCGCCGCTTTGCGATTATTTCTCTACCAGGTGCGAGATTATTATCGAATGGCTCCTGAGGAATATATGTCATGGATACAAGACTTGGATAGGGGAGTACTCAACGATATCCGGTCCATCCAGGAGCGGGCCGCTCAGTATCCGCCCTTCTCATTGGAGATCAGCCGAAAGACTAATGATCTTTTTCTTAAATCGCAAGGCGTAAAAAGTGGTGTAATGAGCTATCAAGAGCTACCCATGCTGGTCAAGGCTTGGAAGGAGAAAGGATTTGACAGGTAACTTTTTTAATTACTGTTCTTTTATTTTTAGTTTGATTTTCTTTCTTTTGGCCTAAATTGATTAGTTATGAAGTATATTTTAGCTCTTTCCTGTTTTCTTTTCTCTTTGGAATTATGTGCTCAGATTCGAGTCGAGTCCGAACGAGATCGGGAAGGAAATGTAGTCTTGACAGCCATCAATTCGAGTATGTCCCAGTATACCATTCAGGTAGAATTCCCGGTACTTCAAAATTTACGGGTAATGGGAGGAACGAGTTTAGTGGCTGTCTCCAATCCCGGACAAACGCGGATAGGTACACTTAAGCCCATTAATGAAAATCAAAGCACAAATTATTCTTACAGCTTTACCTATGTGAAAGGAAGCATCTATGGAAAGTCTAAAATAGATCCAATTTATCTGATTCCTGTGGCTGAGGGTACTGAGGTGCTGGGTATGATGATGACTCACTTGGAGAACACAATTCGTCCGGATGCAAAAAATGATATGTATGTCGGTGTTTCATTTCGATTTGATAATGAAACTGAAATAGTAGCCCCACGAAAAGGTATTGTTGTAGAGATGGAGATGGATAGAGCAGGAGGGAAAGAAAATTTAGCCTTTGATCGAGGAGAGAATTACATCGAAATCCTTCATCCTGATGGTACGATTTCAAAAATCATGGTTCTCAAGGGGAATTCCCAAAAGGTAGAATTGGGAGAAGAGGTGGTTCCAGGGCAGGTTTTAGCTATTTCGGGCGGAGAAAATTATGAAAACGGAAGACATGTCCGGATGACTGTGACCAAAGTAGAAAAGGACTCCAAGGGAAAACTTACCAATACCATCATTCCAGTAGATTATTTCACGGGTGCAGAGAATAAAAAAATAAGTAAAGCACAAAAAATTGTGGTTTCACATCCGAGTGAAATCGTAGCGCTAGAATTGAGTAAGAAGGAACAAAAGGCCTTGGGACTTAACTAATTTTCCTAATCCTTTTTTTTCGATTCCCAATCCATACCCCCAAAATCACGGCAGCTATTCCTACATAATGCCCCCATAGCAAAACCTCACCATCCCATACTCCCCAAAGAATAGCGACGATCGGAATAAGGTAAGTGACTGAGCTGGCAAAGACTGGGCTGGCTGTTTTGACTAGCATATTGAAAAGGATAAGTGCTAGCGCTGTCCCGAGGATTCCTAAGAGTGCCACATAGCCTAAGGCCTGCCAAGCTCCCGGTACGGAGACGAGTTTGTAAGAAAATTGGGTGCCTGCCATCAGATAAATCAAGGCCACGGGCAGGACCATCAGTAGGGAAATTGCTGTGATTTCGATCGGTTTAAGCTCGACAAATCGGAATTTTATAATATTCAGATTGAAACCATAGCAGGTGCAGGCCAGGATGACGAAGAAAGCGTAGGCATTAATGTCCGAAAGTGCTCCAAAACCACCGCCCTCTCTTACCGTCACCAAAATCAACACACCCAAAAAGGCGATTAAAAGGCCAAGAGCATTTCTTCGGGTGATTTTTGAACTGAAAAATAATGCTCCGACCAACACCACAAAGAGGGGCGTAAGTGCATTCAGCACCCCGGTAAGTGAGCTGCTGAGTTGGGTTTGAGCTTTTGCAAAAAGAAAGGCAGGGATAAAACTTCCCACTAAGCCAACGATGATGAGGTTTTGAACCTGGACACTTTTCAGAAAGCGAACCCGAGGAAGGGAAAGCGGAAGTAGAAAAGTGGCCGCAGCGACAATTCGAAAAGCTCCGAGCTCTCCCGGTGAGAAAACATCCAAACCCCGCTTGATCAAAATAAAGGAACTTCCCCAGACCAATGCCAGAATGATCAGGTAAATCCAGTTTCTAACCGAACTCTCGGTGGGCTGATTGGACATAGGTAGTAGATTACGGGTAGGTGCCGCAAATGAAGCAATTCTGAATTGAAATTGTTTGGGAAAATATACAGGTGGAGTTTGAAAACTGGCAATCAGCTTTAGAAAACATAATCGGCATAGACTTCTTCCACTTGCTCTAGGATAGCAGTCACTTCTTCGTAAGTGTCTGCGGTGACCATATCTGTTCGATAAGATTTGAAGTTTGGCATACCGCGGAAATAATTGGTGTAATGTCTTCTCATTTCCAGGATTCCGAGCTTTTCACCTTTCCATTTGATAGAAAAATCCAGATGCTCCTTGGCTGTCCTGAGACGCTCAGCCAAATCTGGCGCTGGAAGCTTTTCACCGGTGGCTAAAAAATGTTTGATTTCATTAAAAATCCACGGGTAGCCGATCGAAGCTCTTCCGATCATCATCCCATCGACATTATACTTAGATTTATATTCAGCAGCTTTTTCCGGGGAATCGATATCTCCATTGCCAAAGACAGGAATATGTAATCTCGGATTTTCTTTCACCTTATTCAGGTAAGACCAGTCAGCTTCACCTTTATACATTTGTTGCCTTGTACGAGCATGAATACTGATAGCCTGAATGCCTACATCTTGGAGTCTTTCCGCTACTTCGACGATTCGGATCGTGTCATGACTCCAGCCTAGGCGTGTTTTTACAGTGACGGGAATATTTACCGCTTTGACAATCTCCTCAGTCATAGAGACCATCTTATCAATATCCAAAAGAATTCCTGCACCGGCACCTTTACAAGCTACTTTGTGGACTGGGCAGCCATAGTTGATGTCCAAAATATCCGGACCGGCAGCCTCAGCAATGGCAGCAGCTTCACGCATGGATTCGATTTCATTTCCGAATATCTGAATGCCAATAGGTCGCTCATATTCGAAAATATCCAGCTTTTGGACACTTTTTGCTGCATCACGAATCAGTCCTTCCGAGCTGATAAACTCCGTATACATGAGGTCTGCGCCGTTTTTTTTGCATACAGCCCGAAATGGCGGATCACTCACATCCTCCATGGGTGCCAACAAAAGTGGGAATTCTCCGAGTTCTAAGTTTCCTATCTTTACCACTGCTTATTCTAAATTTGGCGTAAATTTACGTCCAATATGGAGATTTACGAAACCACACGAGAAATAGCCCAGCGAAAAAACTGGCTTTTGTCTCTGGTAGTCATAGTTTTAATCACTTTCGGGGTACTTATTGTTTTGCAAGGCATCGCACTTTTTGTTGCCTTGTTTCTATTTGGGATCGATCTGGATTCAGTGGTAAAGTTGATGTCGGGTGACACAAATATCCCAAATGGCCGAATGGCTTTATATTTTATTCAGGGAGTAGGATCAGGAATCGGTTTTCTGGTAGCGGCTTTTATCGTGGCCAAAGGTATAGATCATGCTGACTTAGGCTGGAAGCGACAGTTACAGCGCTTAAGTTCTTCCAAGCTCTTCCTCACTTTGCTCATCACCTTGGGGGGGATGTTTTTCAATGCCCTGCTTGTTTACCTGAATGCCCAACTGGAACTCCCGGGGTTTCTTTCTGAGCTGGAAGCATGGATGAAAGAAATGGAAGATCAGCTGATGGAAATGACCATGTTTCTGACTGATTTTCAGTCTGTGTCGGAGCTGTTGGTTGGCCTTCTGGTGATTGGTGTTTTGGCAGGCTTGGGAGAGGAAGTGTTCTTTAGAGGGGTAGTTCAGCCCAAAATGCATCTTTACACAGGGTCCTACCATTGGGGAATTTGGATTACAGCCTTTATTTTCTCAGCCATCCACATGCAGTTTTATGGGTTTTTGCCGAGGATGTTTTTAGGGGCACTCTTTGGCTACCTGTATGTCTATTCCGGGAGTTTGATTTATCCGATCGTTGCACACATTTTGAATAACTCCATCACAGTTTTACTGATTTACTTTGCAAAGCAAGGAATGGTCGATTTTGACATCGAATCCACCGAAACCGTGTCTTATCCTTTAGCTTTGCTGGGATTATTGGTAGTTTCGGCAGGAATCTATTACTTTCAGAAAACTAAGCTGCTACTGCATGAAGGATTGGATCAAAGTATTTGAAAGTCCACAGCAAATCCGGGCCGAAATAGTCAAAGGTATTTTGGAGGAAAATGAAATCCCAGCCGTGGTGCTGAGTAAAAAAGAAACAGCGTATCAGGTGCTGGGCTACTATGAAGTTTTGGTCAAAACTCAAGATGCCCTGAAAGCCACTAATCTCGTGAATAATGAGATCTCGTTTTAATATTAATAATTACAGCAATCTAGGTCAGCGTGCCATCACCGCACTTCTGGGAGCAATCATTGTGATTTCAGGGATTATTTTTTCTGACTGGACTTATTTTCTGGTTTTTGCCTGTATTCTTGGCTTCGCACAGATGGAGTTTTACAAACTTTGTGGCTTAGATGGTATGCTTCCACTGAAGAGTTTTGGCACCTTTCTGGGTTTGCTGATCTTCACACTGACATTTATGATCGAAAAGGAGCAGCTGCCCAATGAGTATCTTTATTTGATTTTCCCGATCATTTCATTGACCTTTTTTATTAAACTATATAAAAAGACTGATAAGAAACCATTTACAGGCGTTGCCTTTACCTACTTGGGGATTTTCTATGTTGCGGTGCCCTTTTCGCTTTTGAATCTAGCTGTCTTTTCGGATGAAAAGATTTACAATTTTGAAATCATTTTAGGCTGCTTGATGATCCTTTGGGCCAGTGATACCGGAGCGTATTTTGCGGGTACCAAATTTGGAAAAACCAAGCTTTTTGAGCGGGTTTCACCCAAGAAATCTTGGGAAGGTTTCCTAGGGGGGGCTTTTTCTGCCATTGCTGTTGCCTTCTTATTGGCTCGATATTTTCAGACTATTCAAGATTGGAAATGGCTAGTGATTGCGGGGATAATTATCATTGCCGGAACCTATGGGGATTTGATCGAATCGCTCTTTAAACGATCAATTGAGATCAAGGATTCTGGCCGTGTGCTGCCTGGGCACGGTGGATTTATGGACCGTTTTGATGGCTTGTTACTTTCGGCCCCGTTTATCACAGCTTTTTTGAAAATCTTCTAAAGTATTCGAAGACCTAATCTGAAAAACTACTTAATATTGTATCGCATTTCACCATAATAAAAACCCAATATGGCTTATATAGAACCGGCTCCGATTAAGGACAAAGAAAATCCTTTGGAGTCAATGATGGAGAGATTTAACATCGCTGCCGAAAAACTCGGACTTTCTGATGAAGTTTACAACGTTTTAAAAAATCCTGCCAAGCAGGTCATCGTCTCCATACCAATTACAATGGATAATGGAAAAATCGAAGTATTTGAAGGGATTCGTGTGATTCATTCAAATATCCTAGGCCCTGCAAAAGGGGGGATTCGATTTGCCCCGGATGTGCATCTGGACGAAGTTCGTGCGCTAGCAGCATGGATGACTTGGAAGTGTGCTGTGGTAGATATTCCTTATGGTGGGGGTAAAGGTGGCGTGCGCTGCAATCCTCGTGAGATGTCCAAAGGAGAGATCGAACGATTGATGCGAGGCTATACCTTAGCTATGCTAGATGTATTCGGCCCCGACAAAGATATTCCAGCTCCGGACATGGGGACAGGGCCACGCGAAATGGCCTGGCTGATGGACGAGTACTCCAAAGCTCACGGTACTACTGTCAATGCTGTAGTAACAGGAAAGCCACTTGTTCTTGGTGGTTCTCTGGGAAGAACTGAGGCCACTGGTCGTGGTGTCATGGTTTCGGCTTTAGCGGCAATGCAAAAGCTAAAAATCAACCCTTTTCAAGCTACTTGTGCTGTGCAGGGATTTGGAAATGTGGGTTCTTGGGCAGCTCGTTTGCTCGAGGAGCGCGGATTGAAAATTGTAGCGATTTCTGATCATACCGGTGCTTTTTATGATGAAAACGGGATTGATATCGTAAAGGCGATCGAGTTTCGTGATAATAATGGTGGTCATCTGGAAGGCTTCAAAGATGCCGATAGAATGGATGACCCGATGGATCTCTTGGAGCTTGAGGTAGATGTACTGGTTCCTGCCGCGGTAGAGGATGTGATTACGGCTAAGAATGTAGATAGAATCAAAGCCAAGTTGATCGTCGAGGGGGCAAATGGTCCTACTTCCGCCAAAGCGGATGCGATCATCAATGAAAAAGGAATCATGGCTGTCCCGGATATTTTGGCAAATGCCGGTGGCGTGACCGTTTCATACTTCGAATGGGTTCAAAACCGTCTGGGATATAAGTGGACTGCAGACCGGGTCAATAGACGATCCGATCGAATCATGAAAGATGCCTTCGAGCATGTCTATCAAGCTTCTAAAAAATATGATGTGCCGATGAGGATCGCTGCTTACATCGTAGCGATAGATAAGGTGGCACAGACTTATACCTATCGGGGTGGGTTCTAAGTATCTGTAAATTTAAAACTAGATAGGAAATGGGGTAGGTCTTGACTTACCCCGTTTTCATTTTACAAAATACTAATTAAAACGTCCCGTTTTGATTAGTAGGATCAAAGGTTTGGTGAAGGATTCCTCTTTCTCTACCTTGCCTTTTCAAGGTCAATCCCTAATTTTGCCCAAGTCAAAAATGAGTGTTTTATAACTGTTTTATCCCAAAACGCTATTTTGGCATCTAATCGCCTATGTCCTTATCCGTTTCTCGATTAAGTAAAAGTTTTGGCAGTCAAAAAGTCCTCGATGAGGTTTCTTTTGAGGCAAAAGCTGGACGGATTTTGGGTTTTTTGGGTCCAAATGGCGCGGGTAAATCCACTACCATGAAAATCATCACGGGCTATCTTTCAGCTGAAGGGGGCTCAGTAGAGGTAATGGGAACAGATGCACTGGCATTTCCGAAAAAAGTTAGTTCCCTGATTGGCTATTTGCCGGAAAAGAATCCCTTGTATTCGGACATGTTTGTCAAGGAGTTTCTGACTTTCGCCGGAGGCTTGTATGGGCTATCTGGAAAAGACTTACAGTCGAGGAGAAATGAAATGCTGGAGAAAACCGGGCTTTTGCCTGAGCAGCACAAGAAAATCGGACAGCTATCCAAGGGCTATCAGCAGCGTGTCGGATTGGCGAAGGCATTGATCCATGACCCTAAAGTCCTAATCCTAGACGAGCCTACCACTGGTCTTGATCCTAATCAGCTGGCAGATATCCGTCAGCTTATTCGAGAGATAGGGAAGGAAAAAACCCTGATACTTTCCACGCATATTATGCAAGAAGTAGAGGCTATTTGCGATGATGTGGTCATTATTGCTAAAGGAAAAATCAAAGCGGCAGACTCGCTCCAAAACTTTCAGCAAGCAGGTAGCGGTCAACAACTCATCGTCGAGACAGAAGAAAGTTTGGATTTGAGATGGTTTGAGGGCTTTCAGGAGGTGGCCTTTGGTCCTAAAGGAAATAAGCAGGTTATCATCGGTACAGCTGATGCTGCCGGAGCCAGAAAGACTGTCCTCGGTATTATTCAAGAAAAGGAACTGAACCTTTTGGCACTCAATCAAGGCAAGCGGAGTTTGGAAGAGCTTTTTAGACAATACACCCAATGAAGAGCTTGATCATCAAAGAAATCAATTCCTTTCTAGGCAGTCTATTGGGCTACCTGATATTGGCATTGTTTCTGGTGGCGATTGGTCTGATTGTTTGGGTATTTCCCCAAAGTAGTGTGCTGGACTATGGTTATGCTGATCTAGAGCCCTTATTCACATATACGCCCTATGTGTTTACCTTTTTGATACCTGCCCTATCCATGCGTGCCATAGCTGAGGAAAGAAAAAATCATACTTGGGAGCTTCTTCGAACTTCTCCTTTGTCCGTCTTTCAGATCGTATTGGCGAAGTATTTGGCCATTTTGGTATTGGTGGCGATTGCCCTTTTGCCAACCTTACTCTACTTTTTCAGCATTCTTCAGCTCGGTGATCCTCCCGGTAATTTAGATCAGGCTAGCTTTTTTGGGAGTTGGATTGGCTTGCTGCTGATCGGAGCAGTATTTGGCGCTGTTGGCGTGTTTTCCTCTTCTTTGACCTCGCAGCAAGTGGTGGCTTTTGTTTTGGGAGTATTCTTTTGCTTCCTCTTGTATTTTGGATTATCGGCAGCAGCAGACCTTCAGTTTGGCACTTGGGCGTATTGGGTAGAGGAACTCAGCTTGAGTTTTCATTACATCAATCTGAGCAGAG
This sequence comes from Algoriphagus marincola HL-49, assembly GCA_001314815.1. GTDB lineage: Bacteria > Bacteroidota > Bacteroidia > Cytophagales > Cyclobacteriaceae > Algoriphagus > Algoriphagus marincola_A. The sequence goes on along the minus strand of LJXT01000042.1, from coordinate 9,339 downwards.
GTGTCATCGATTCGAATGATATTTTCTTTTTCCTTGGAATGATCTGGTTCTTTTTGGGTGCATCGGTTTTGACTTTAAGAAATAAATGAAATCAGCAAGTCAAAATACCGCAGTCTATTGGCTAGGCCTGTTGCTGGGTTTGGCGATTCTTATTGGCTTGGGACAGCTGATTCGATTCCGAGTTGATCTGACCGAAGATCAGCGCTACTCACTGCATGAAGCCACCGAGGCTGTTTTAGACAGTTTGAATGAGGATATTCATGTCGAAATTCTATTGAGTGGAGAGGACCTTCCTGCGGGAATGCGTCGCCTACAGCGATCGATCGAGGAGCAAGTGCGAACATTTGATGCCTACAGCGATCGGAAAATCAGCTTTTCCTACTTCGATCCCTTGAGTTTGGCAGAGGAAGAGCAGGAGGAATTTATTCTTCAACTAGCTGATTACGGAATCAACCCCACGACTCTTTTTGTCAATCAAGCGGCGGGACAACAGACCAAATTGATCTTTCCCGGAATCCTGATTTACAGTGAAGAATTCGAGACGGGAGCCCTTGTTTTGAAGGGTGAGAAAGGAATGGGAGAGGAGCAAATACTGAATCAATCCATCGAAAATTTAGAGTTTGAGCTAAGCAATGCCATTCGGAAACTCACCCGCTCAGATATGGGGGCAATAGCCATGATAATCGGGCACGAAGAGATGAAGGAGGATGATGGCTATGGTCTGGTGGAAGCTTTGGATGGAGATTTCGAAATATTCAAAGTGCCTCTTGAGCAAGCCCGAACAGTGCAAGACTTGGTCAATTTTAAGATTATTTTCATTCAAGGGCCACAGCAAGCTTTCAGCGAAAGGGAAATTTACCTTTTGGATCAGTATGTGATGCAAGGTGGAAATCTGGTCGTTCTGTCAGATGGAGTGCAGGTTGATGTGCGTGAAGCAGGTGGCGAGGGCACTTTGGCTATGCCTTATGAAAATGGATTGGAAAACCTCCTTTTCAAATATGGGGTTCGAATCAATAAGGACCTGATTCAGGATTTGAATTTTGGATATTTCCCCGTAATGGGTGGGAATTTCGGAGATCAGGAGCAAATGGTTCCTTTGCCTTGGCCTTTCTATATCCAATCTACCCGAATGTACCCCCATCCGATTACGAAGGGCTTGGATTTAATTTATCTCCGCTTTGCAAGTAGCCTGGATACGGTTTTGGCACCGGGAGTGAAAAAAACGCCTTTGTTTTTCACATCTGATTTGTCTCGAGTTCTAACAGCTCCGGTTCGGGTAGCTTTCAGCGATATGCAGCGTGAACCGGATATTGAGCAATTTCCCATGCAAAACCTACCTTTAGCCTACCTGCTGGAAGGGGAGTTTACTTCTTTGTATAAAAATCGTTTTCTTCCGGAAGGGTTTGATCAATCAGGATTTAAAGAAAGTGGTCGGGGAAAGGTGGTCGTGATCGGTGATGGAGAGCTCTTTCAGAGTCAAAGTGATTTTCAGACAGGAAGACCGCTTAATTTAGGAGAGGATCCTTTTAATCAGAATATTTACGCAAACAGACTTTTGCTACGCAATCTTGCTCAATATCTGGATAATCCGGAAGGAATCATCGCTTCCCGTACCCGAAGTTTCCAGGTTCGCCAATTGAACAGAGTGAAAATTTCACAGGAAAAAACGAAATGGCAGTTGATCAATGTCGGATTGCCGGTAGTTTTCCTACTTCTCTTTGGAGGAGCAGTGGCAGCCATCCGAAGGAAAAAGTATTCGAGGTAAGCTTAGGGTTTAGCTAGATGAAAGTTGAAATAATTTCAACTGTGGCCATATTCATTCCCTGTCAAATCGATTTTATTTATAAATTTACCCCCATTCAAAATTGTAATCTTTAAATAAGCCCTATATGAAATTTATTGTTTCTTCTTCTGCACTCTTAAAGCAGCTTTCGGCGATCAACGGTGTGGTTACGACCAACCCGGTAGTACCTATTCTGGAGAATTTTCTTTTCGAAATCAAAGACTCCATGCTGACAATCACAGCTTCGGATCTTCAGACCTCCATGATTACCGAAATTCATGTAGAGGCTAAGGAAGATGGCAATATTGCTGTTCCTGCACGTATTCTGATTGACACGCTCAAGAACTTACCGGAGCAACCGGTAACTTTCAGCATCGACCATGATACCTACGCGGTGGAAATCAGCTCTGACAACGGTCGTTACCGCTTGGCTGGTGAGAATGCGACAGATTTCCCAAAAATCCCTACCGTCAGCAATCCGACCACCGTGGATATGTCCACTGAAGTCCTCGCTAGTGCTATTTCCAATACCATTTTTGCAACCTCCTCGGACGAGCTTCGCCCTGCGATGACCGGGGTTTTCATCAACCTGAGCGATACCAATACCACCTTTGTGGCTACAGATGGACATCGTCTAGTTCGCTATAGAAGAGTTGATATTGCTTCCGGCAGCCCTGCGAGTTTGATCATCCCAAGAAAAGCATTGAATCTACTCAAGTCTACGCTGCCTTCTGAGAATATCTCCGTGAGTGTGGAGTTTAATCAATCCAATGCTTACTTCAAGTTTGGACAGATTAAAATGATCTGCCGCCTGATTGACGAGCGATTCCCAGATTATGAAAATGTAATTCCTGCGGACAATCCTAACATCATGACCATCGATCGTCAGGATTTGTTGAGCTCACTTCGTCGTATCGCTATCTATGCGAATAAGACCACGCATCAGGTAAGATTGAAATTGACTGGATCTGAATTGATGATCTCTGCAGAAGACCTGGACTTCTCCAATGAAGCTAATGAAAGGCTTTCTTGTGATCATGACGGAGAGGATATCGAGATCGGATTCAACGCCAAGTTCTTGGTAGAAATGTTGAACAACCTTTCTTGTAAAGAAGTCAGCTTGAAGTTTTCTGCACCTAATCGAGCAGGATTAATCTTGCCAGCTGAGCAGGAAGAAAATGAAGATATCCTGATGCTCGTGATGCCGGTGATGTTGAACAACTACGTATAATTTTAACCATAAACCATAAATCAAAAGCCCAGTTCTGCATTTGCGGAATCGGGCTTTTTATTGGTTTAGGGACATCCTTTGAGGTTTTGAAACCTCAAAGGATTTGATTTAAATAAGGAAACCTTCGAAGGCTAAAAAAGACTTCAACTATTCTTTTTTTAATGCCTCATCATTTTTAAAAATAAACCTTCCACGCGCTCCCGAGCCCAAGAGATCCCAAAAATAAATCGGATAATGTCATTATTAGATCCTGATTTTTTAATACAAAAAACCGAAAAGCCATAAGGGAGCTTTTACCCCCCAGCCAGTTTCTATATCGTCATTGGCTATCAGATATTCAACCTCATTTAGGACTTGTTGGGAAGATTTATTTTTTCCACCTACTTCTAAGGTTATCCCATTCACCAAGAAGTCCCCCTTTTTTGGCTCATAGACTTCGTGTCCGGAATTCAGCAATTGATTAAGCAGGAAGGTTTCCCTAAGAGCTCCTTTATCAGGGGAGGAATTGATGGCAAAGGATAGATTGGTGTTCTCAAGATATAGTTTGTCCGGCTTTTGGAGTCGTGAGACTCCTTTCCCTTCTGCAAGTAAAACGTTTAGAATTCTTGCGTCTTTCAGCTGATAAATATGCTCCAATATTCGGTCTCTGGAAATACCTAGTTTGTTGGAAATTGAGGAAATATTGGGTTTGAATGGAGCGGATTCCGCTATCACCCCAAGTAATTTTTTGACCTTAGCGGCTGTGCCGGCATTATAGGATGAAATATAAGCTAGGTCTGTATCCACCACAGTATTGATTATTTGTTCGAGCTTTGATCCATACTCATTTTCACCTTCCACAAAAATTGGGAGATAACCTTTGCTGAGGTATTTTTCGAAATAAAGTAATGGTCGTATTGTTGAAATTACTTCTTGGCTGATTTCACGGTGCCTGTGTTGTATATCTTCAAGAGTAAATGAAGGAAAGTCCGCTGTTTCAGAAAGCTTAAGATATTCTCTAAATGATAGGCCGGGTAAAGTGTAACTAATCACCCGCCTACTGAGGTCTGATTCTCCTCTATAGATATCCAATGCGGAAGAGGCCGAAAAAATCACCTGAAGCTGGGGCAGCCCATCATAAATATTCTTGAGTTCCCTTGACCAATTGGGGTATTTGTGCACTTCATCTATCAATAAAACTTGCCCTCCCTGTTTAAACCAAGTCATGGCAGTATCCAATAAATTGTTTTGATAAAACCAAGGATGATCAGCTGTGACATATAAGCCATTTACTTGATTTTTGGATAAGGTGAATTTGAGATGCTGAAGCATGAGCGTGGTTTTTCCGGCACCCCTTGGTCCTTTAATACCAATCATTCGCTGATTCCAATTGATCTTTTTGTTCAAAAATCTTTGGAAGTTCTCTTTGATTCCTTGTAGTAAGGAATCCTGAAAATCGATCAATATCTGCATATTGTTGTTTTAAAACTTCATAAATATATAAAAAATGCTGTTTTAAAACTACATAAAATACCTGAAGTCATTTTCCTCTGGTCGAGCTACTTTTTTAGATCGATTTCCTTGTCCTGCTTCTCCAGAAGCTGGACTATTTATCCTTTGAGGTTTATGAAACCTCGAAGGATTTTTAATGACTCCCATCTGAGCTTTTTTGAGTTATTTTTCTCTGCACAAGCAAAACCTTCGAGTCCCGATTTGCTATCGGGATTCAAAGGTTCTTTTTGGTATCCCGCAGCATCTTCAGATACAAGCCTTCCACCCGCTCTCTGGCCCAGGGGGTCTTTCGGAGAAATTTTAAGCTGGACTTGATCGACGGATCATGGGTAAAGCAGCGAATGGTGATGCGCTCACCCAGTTCCTCCCATCCATAATGAGCGACCAATTGCTCCAGAATGGTGTCGAGTCGAAGTCCGTGAAGGGGATTGTTGGGTTGATGTTCCAAGAGAATAGTGAATTGAGAATTTAAAGTTAAGAATTATTGTAAACCCTGTTTTTATAACTATACGATTGGTTGAATATGGCTGTTCAGGATTTGTAATCCTGAACCTTGATCATAGGGTTTTCAATCCGGAAATATTTATTTTTAAGCCTCAATGAATGTAATATGGGCTTTGAATTTAAAATTCGGGATTAAGGGGCAGTTCATTTTTTGACCTTTACAGTTCATCAATGGGCAGATGTTTTCACCAGAAAGGATTATTCAGAACTATTGTTGGAGAGCCTAATTTATTGCCAAAAGATTAAGGGCTTGGAGATTTATTCATGGGTACTTATGAGCAATCATATCCACTTAATTGCCAGTGCGAAACATGAAAATTTATCAGACATTATTCGAGATTTTAAAAAATTCACGGCAAAGAAGATTTTCAAAGCCATTCAGGATAATCCTAAAGAAAGCAGAAAGACATGGCTTACCTTGGCTTTGAGTCATCAAAATCAAATTTGGTTTTGGGAGGATGGGTATCATGGAGAGGAAGTGTATTCGAAAAGGTTTTTTGATACGAAATCCACTTACATCCATCAAAACCCGGTTAGGGCTGGAATTGTCGAAAAGGAAGAGGAATATTTGAATAGTAGTGCTGGAGATTTCCACGGGATAAGAAAAGGTCCGATTCGACTGGCAGAATTTGGGTAATAGCATTTCCCTTTTGAAGATTAAAAATCTTCCGATCGAGCTTCGAGATTGCAAATCTCGAAGAGCTAGTTTGTAATCCTGAACCCTGATCGTAGGATTTCCAATCCGGATAGATTAATTTTTACTTTCTTCTTCAAGCTGAAAATATCCAAATGTCCCGCTTTGGCATTCCATTAATACGGCTTTTCCTGAAGGCCCTTTCAGTACTTTCTTCAACTCAGAGAGTGAGTGAACCTCCCGTTCATTGACCTTGAGTATTAATTCTCCAAGAGGCCATTCCATTTGATCGGCCTGAGTACCTTGATGGATGTGAGTGACTACCAATACGGGTTTCTCTTGATCTAAAATTTTCAGCATCTCAATCTGGGCATAGGGATCCACTTCTTGAATGGCTTGAATGATTTCAAAGCTTAAAGGCTGAATGACCATTCCGAATACTTCTAAATACTCTCGTTCATTTAAGATGGGGCTGGAAATGATTCCTTTCTCTGGATTTGGCATTGCCCGAGTCTTAGACTGATGGACTTTTCCATTTCTCAGATAGTTGATCGTTACTTCCTCGCCTATCGGTACCAGTTTCATCACATCAAAAATATTCTTATGTCGATACAGACCTTCTTTCCCGATGACAATTCCATGGCGATCAAATTCAGCCTGATTGATCGAGAGAATCACATCTTTGGCCTTAATATTCGCCGCCTCTAAAAAACCATTGGCGAGGACCTTGGAGACGATGACACCCTTAGCTTGGCTTTGATTTAAAAAGTGGTTAAAGTTTTCTGCATTTTTCTGCAATTTCCCTCCTATTCCCGCAAACTGAGGTTCACTCAATAAAATAAGGTTGTCGATAATTATTTTAATAAAGCTGGCAGGCGTGATAAAGCCAATATTTTCGGCATTTACAATCACAGCGGTGTTGAGTCCAATTACTTTCCCGTCTTCAGTAATACTTGGACCTCCTGAATTCCCGGGATTGATGGCCGCATTGGTGACAAACCGCTCCGAACTAAACTCAGATCCTGATATGAAATTTGTGATCTCGCCACCTGTAATATTGGGTTCTACCATTCCTAAGGGATACCCAATCGCTTTGATCATTTCTCCTCGGGATGGGTTAGTACCTTCCCGTAATTCAAGATATTCGATTGGTTGAATCGCCAGTTTTTTAAATCGCTTCAGTTCTTTTTCGCTAAGCTTGATCAGTGCAACATCAGGTTCCAGTTGCTTGACCAAACCGACCAGTTCCGCTTCAAATCGTTCTTCACTGGTGAGCATGGAGCTGATTTCGATTTTGACTGCATTCCGAACCACATGGGCATTGGTGACGATGTAGCCTTCAAGATCTTGGTACTTCACAAAAAATCCCGACCCGGACCAAATTCCTGGAATTTTGACGGATGGATTCAGTACGGATTGAATATCCTCCTCGATGTAGCCCTCGACAAGAATCTGAACTACACCGCTCATCATTTTGCGGGCAATATCATTGAGTTTAGCCTTTGATTTGGACATAGCTTTGATTCAAAATGGAAACTAATGAGAGGAGAAGATAAAAAGATTTGGGCTTAGTTCGATTTATTTGGCTCGATCAGATCCCATAGGTTTCCATATAAGTCCTTGAAAACGGATACGATACCATAACTTTCCTCAGCAGGTTTGCGGATAAATTCCACTCCTCGGGAAGTATATTTTTCATAATCCCGCCAAAAATCATCGGTATAAAGAAACAGGAAAACCCGACCGCCTGCCTGAATTCCGATTTGCTTTTCCTGAGCCTCATTGGCTGCTTTTGCCAAAAGCAAATGACAAGTCGATCCGGGAGGAGAAACTCTTACCCATCTTTTGCTTTCACTCATTCTTGTGTCTTCCAAAAGCTCAAAATCAAGAACTTGCGTGTAATATTGTATGGCTTCGTCATAGTCTCTCACGAGTAGGGAGAGTTGTCCGAGTTGTTGTTTCATAAGTTGGAATAAAGAAAGGATGAAAAATCCGCCTTTAAAAATCGGATGATTTTCTTATCCATGGTCCAAAGTTTCAAGCCATTTTCCAGACATGCCAATATAATCATGGAATCAATCAAGCCTATTCCCTGATTCAGCAGCTTGTGTTTTTGGGCTAAAAGACCGGCATGATAGGGTAAATCGGATGACTGGATTGTTGGCGTGTTTTGATAAAAAATATCTAAGACCTCCAGCTCTCGCTTTCCTTTTGCACCTTGGACTAGTTCGCCGAAGATGATATCTAATGTCCATACAGATCGCTCGTCCAAAAGTCTTTGGCAAGTGGGGAAATTGACTGGATTGGCTTTGAAATACTCAATCCAGATAGAAGTATCGAAAAGGACTCCCCTCATGAATTGTTCTTTTCCCGAAGCTCTTCAGCAGTCCAGTAAAACTCCAAAGGTTCGGCGGCAATCATTTGGGACGCAGCTTTTAATTTTTGGGTAGCCACATATTCCTGTAAAGCGATTTTGAGCGTTTCAGTTATGTTTTTGGCCTGCGCAAGTTCCATGGCTTCGGCAATCAACTCGTCAGATATCAAGGCGGTTACTTTCATTTGACTATGAATTTGCCCTAATATACGATGAATGATCGTATAAATGTTTCAAATCAAAACCTTCGAGGTCTGAAAAAGACCTCAAAGGTTGGTTGTATCCTTTGAGGTTTCAAAGAACCTCGAAGGATTTGAATCGGAAACAAAAACCTTCGAGGAGATTTCTCAATCGTTCCTCTTTCGAAATGACACCTCAAAGGTTCCTAATATCCTTTGAGGTTTCTAAAACCTCGAAGGATTTTTATTAAATTCAAGTAGTTTTTATTGATCTAATTCAAATCTATGAGTAACAATTCAGATATTTTTGAGGAAGATAGAATTTATCATATTTATTCCCGGTCTGTTGGAAATGACCTTTTATTTATTGAAGAAAAGAACTATCTGTTTTTCCTTGATAAATATGATCAGTTTTGTTCTAGGGTATTTACTACTTTAGCCTATTGTTTAATACCTAACCACTTTCATTTTTTAGTTCAGGTCAAACCAGACATCGAAAATCATCAGGTAGTAAAGGCGTTTTCTGATTTTTTGAACTCCTACACAAAAGCATTCAATAAGACCTATTCAAGGAATGGGGCTTTATTTCAGCGAAAATTCAAAAGGAAATTAGTAGAACAGGAGAATTATCTGACTAGGATGATCCTGTATATCCATCACAATCCAACCAAACATAGGATTGTTGAAAATTTTAAACTCTGGAATTATTCCTCCTATCGTTCTTTTTTATCATCTAAACCCTCCAAAATTGATAGGTCATTTGTCTTAGCTTGGTTTGGAGGTTTAGAATCCTTCGAGGAAATCCATGAAACCATCAAATCTGAATATCTTCCTGATGATTTTTTGTTGGAGTAGAATCTGGGATAAAACCTTCGAGGTCTGAAAAAAGACCTCAAAGGTTGGGGATATCTTTTTAGGTTTCCAAAACCTCGAAGGATTTCAGGTCACCTTCTTCATTGTTTTTGGGCTTTTTTCTAATTAGAATTAAAACCTTCGAGGTCTGGAAAAAGACCTCAAAGGTTGGTTGTATCCTTTTAGGTTTCCAAAACCTCGAAGGATTTCAGGTCACCTTCTTCATTGTTTTTTAGCCTTCTTTCTAATTAGAATTAAAACCTTCGAGGTCTGAAAAAAGACCTCAAAGGT
>LJXT01000040.1 GCA_001314815.1 Algoriphagus marincola HL-49 | reverse complement strand
GCCGAAGACTCCATCGCTGCGGTATTGGAAGCCTTAGACGGTGATCAGGATCTTTTTGATTTTGCCCATGCGGTAGAGTTGGAGGGCATGCGTGATTCGGTCAGCGCCTTTGTTGAAAAAGGTACGATCGTAGGCTGTCTTGCTCAGATTGGTGACGCCAGTAAGGACGATGCCGATTTCACGATTTTCAATTTCCTCAAAAGACTTGAAATCAGGCTCCCAAGCCAATAAAGCTAAATTGGATAGGAAGGGGTTGGTGAAAAAGAGCAAAAGTCCGATTCCTGCCCAAAGCAACTTTTTACCCCATTTTCTTTTGATAAATATTACTCCTCCAACGATCAGAATTATCACAATTGTCAGTGGCATAGCTAGAAAACTGAGAAACTGGGAGAGATAGAAGAACATGGGCTCTATGGTTTGCAACAAATAAAAGCTAAAAAATACTGAATTTGAAAAACCCGAAAGCTTTTAATGTGAATGGGCTTGCTCCCCTATGAGCATTCAATTTTTTCTATCCTGATTTTTAATAAATTGTGTACTTCTACCACCCAATAGTGCTATGAATTATCGAACTGTCTTTTTTGGTCTTCTGATTAGTATTTTATTCTCTTGTAACGAAAAGCAAAAAGAAGACTCCTCTGAGCTTGTTAAGCCCAATATCGTGATCATTTATTTCGACGATTTGGGTTATGGTGATGTCAGTGCCTATGAATCAGGGACACTCTCCACACCCAATTTAGATCGGCTGGTAAATGGCGGGGTAAAGTTTACCAATGGCTACGCATCTTCTGCTACTTGTACACCCAGTCGCTATGCTTTACTTACCGGAGTATATCCTTGGAGAAATCAAAATGCCAAAATACTCCCCGGGACTGCACCTCTCTTAATTGATACAGCTCAGTACACGCTGCCAAAAATGTTTCAAGATCAGGGATATCAAACAGGTATAGTGGGCAAATGGCATTTGGGTCTTGGTTCTGGATCGGTAGATTGGAATAAAAAAATTATCCCGGGACCAAACGAGGCAGGCTTTGATTATTCATACATTCTTGCTGCCACGCAAGATCGCGTTCCCACCGTCTATATTGAGAATGGAAATGTAGTGAACCTTGATCCGAATGATCCGATTGAGGTGAGCTATGAGGAAAATTTCCCAGGAGAACCGACAGCCTTGACCCATCCAGAACTGGTTGAAATGAAATGGCATCATGGGCATAATAACAGTATTGTGAATGGTGTCCCCCGGATTGGTTTTATGAAAGGTGGTGAAGCTGCCAAATGGAGTGATGTGGACATGGCAGACCATTTCTTGGAGAAAGCTAAGGAATTTGTCGATCAAGGATCTAAGCTAGATCAGCCCTTCTTTTTATACTATGCACTACAACAACCTCATGTGCCACGGACACCACATCCTCGTTTTGTAGGGACATCCGGTATGGGTCCGAGAGGAGATGCGATTTTGGAAGCAGATTGGATGGTGGGAGAGTTTATAGACCACTTGGAGGAAATGGGAATTCTAGAAAACACATTAATCGTTTTGAGCAGTGATAATGGGCCTGTCTTGAATGATGGGTATTATGATGATGCGGTAGAGAAAATCGGCGACCATACTCCCGCAGGTCCCCTCAGAGGCGGGAAGTATAGTCTTTTTGAGGCAGGAACACGGGTGCCTTTTGCGGTCTATTGGAAAGCAAAGATAGAACCTAAAACTTCTTCCGCTCTTGTGACTCAAATTGACTTGATGGCATCCTTAGGAACCTTAGTCGGTGCTGAAAATTTTGGTCAGGATAGTGAGAATCTGCTGGATGTTTTTTTGGGGAAAACAGATCGGGGTAGGGGCGAATTTGTATTGGAAGCTACCAGTAGGACTGCTTTTCGTAATGGGAATTGGGTCATGATCCCACCTTATTCCGGACCTGCAGTCCAAAATCAAGTCAATATAGAGCTGGGGAATTATCCTGAATACCAGCTTTATAATCTAGCGAAGGATTTATCTCAAGAGCGGAATCTTGCTGAATCAAATCCTGAAAAGCTTCAAGAAATGATCAAGCGATTCGAACAAATCCGTGGAATAGAATCTACGAATGTGGAGGAATTGGAATTGAAATAGAGGCTTTCAGTAAAATTCTTATTTCTCAAAAACCTCCTGAATGGCTTCCAAATAATCAAACCCATGTCCTTCGGTTGGCTCGATATAGTTGCCTTCCAGATATTCATTCCAGCAGCAAATCATGATGGTTTTACCATTTGAAGCACGATATTTTTGGGATACCGCTACGGCTTCTTTTAGCTTATCTCGGAAAGTGCTTTTCGTGCTGTGAACACGATCCTTGTAAGGTTCGGATGGGAAGCCTGTCTGCTGTGGCCAAGTTCCACCTGCCGGACGCATATCCCATCCCATGGCTACCGGAACTTGGTACTCGAAATTCGGGTCTGATTTGAATTTTTCACTCCACATATTCCAATGACCTCTGTAAGTCTCCCGCATATCTGCATAGGATCGATTATCCTTTTCCAAAAAGTTGTGGTAGACATAAGCAGTCATCCCCTCAAAGCCCATGGATTTTAGCCTCGGGACGTACTCCTGAAGAAGCATCTTTTTTTGGTATTCCCCGCCTTCCCAGGGTCTGTTTGGATTTTTAGCTTTCCACTGTGTAGGTAATCCATAGGCTCTCTCGCGCTCCAGCATCGGGCCAGCTGTGACGGCAATAAACTTTATGCCGGGAAGTTTTGCTTTTTTTGCAATAGCCTGAGAGCGATCTAAGAGGTCTTTTAAGCTCAAGCCATAAAATGCTGCTCTCGATTCGGCATCCTGCGGAAAATAAAAATAGACTACCGGTCTACCATCTTCAGAACGCAGGTAGTCACCCCTGCTAAAGTACTGATCGATCCAAAGCTGGGTGATCTTGTCGTGCACTTGGAGATAAAGCTCCCGATCGGGTTTTTCGCCTTCGTAGTTTGCCTTCCGGGCAAGTTCATCCGGCGAGCCGATTTTCAACCAAGCCATCCAGCGCTCATGACTATCATCGCACCAATTGACCGCCCATTTCATCTGTTTTTCTTTAGGAAGCTTGGCATTCTCGGCGAGAAGGACCTCAAGCTGATCGCCCCATTCTATCAAGCCCGGTACGGCGACGCGGCCATCCCGATTTGGGTCTATTTTCCATCCTTCTGGGTAGTAAATCTTTGACTGCGGGCCAAAATAAAGATGGTAATAGTAGTTTCTTCCAAAGAACCAATCATAGGCAAAAAAGTCAATCCCGTATTCTTTCATGTATTGAAGTTGCTTTCGAGCTACTTCGGGATCAGTTCGTTTGTAAAAGCCTTTGAGTTCTTTGATTGGTTTGCGGTCAAGATAAGGTCCCTCGTAAGGATATCTAGCATTGTAGATTCTGCCTTTGGGTCCCCAAATCCCAGGGTTTTGAAGGCTTGCACAGTTTTTTGGGTCTTGGATGCAAGACCAAAAGCTATCCCGGTCCACATTGGGATCCGGTGAGGTATTCCAAGAAGGCATAAAATAGACACCTACCAATTCTTCACCAGCTAATACTTCTTGGGAAGGGTTCAAATCAAAATGCCCAAAGCCTGCCTTTTGTGAAATAATTGTGCTTGATTTTTCATTTCCGCAGGCACAAAAAAACAAGGCTAGTGAGCAGGAAAACAAGGTTTGCAATAAACTTTTCATTAGCTGCGTATTTTAGAAAAAAGAGAAATGGATAATCAATTTATATAATTAATGGTAAGCTTTTTTCGCATTATCAGAATCTCCCGAAATTCCGGATAGATTCTTTCAAAGTCTAACTTGTATGAATATACCACTTCAAAGCCGCATTTTTCATAAAAGCGCTTCGCCTGTGGCTGACAGCTCATTGCCTCAAGCCATATATTTTCAAGTTTGTTTCCCCTTGCGATCCTTTCTGCATAATCTATCAAAAGCTTGGCTAAGCCTGTTCCATGATATCGGGAATCCAAGTACAATCGATGTATTTTCATAGCACTTGGGATGGGTGTTTCTCTTGGGGAAAAGGGAAAGTCGTATTTGAAAACTCCCGCTCTTTGTCCTTCTAATTCAATAAAAAAATAATGCGAGCGCTCTCTTTTAAGCTCTTTTTCCAAAGTCTCCTTTCCATAAATAATATCCACATACCATGCTCCTGCATCTGTCCAAATCGATTGATAGGCATCCCTGTAGACTTTTCCCATCAATTCGTAGAGCTCTATTTGGTCAGAAGCTTGAATGGGTCTAAGTTGAATCTGTCCCAATGAGGAAAGTTCAAGTGATATTTCAGGAATCATTGAAGTTTTTTAATCATGTCGGCTGTAAGATCATCGGCGTAAGTGCCGTATGAATTTACCAAAACCCCTTTGATTTTCCCATCTATAGAAGAAATGGTGTAAAGAATCGCTTCATCAGAAGGATTGCTTTGACCTTCAAAGCGATAGGTTTTATCGACTTCAAATTGTTGTGGTAAAAGACAAACATCACCGCAAATGATGCTATCAAAGCGGATATTGAAGTCTTCGGTGTATCCCTCTTTTCGAACTTTTTGAAGCGTTTCGACTAGTGTGGCTTCGTAGTTTGGCATAGTTTAGATTTTTTTGGTGTCTACCTAAGATACAATTTTTTTATGGAATCTGAATTGACCATGATCAGGATCGGAATGGTCGAAATCTTAAAGAACCCCGAAGGTCTTTGGTTTGATTGCTGTCCTGCTTTTCCGAAAGCTGGACTTAATCCAAAAAAAATCCTGCCTCAAGAGAAGCAGGATAGCTGAGTTTGAGAGACCTTTGGGCTTTAACAAACCCCGAAGGTCTTGAAATTGATTAATAAACATTCGAGAACGCCGCGGCGCACTCAAAGGTTAGGTTATTTCCTCGCCAAAGCCTTTTTGGCTGCTTTGACAATGTTTTCCGCATTCAAGCCATATTTTTCAAGCAACTGAGTAGGAGTGCCTGACTCTCCAAAGCTATCGTTCACGCCCACGTATTCCAAAGGAGCAGGATTGTGTCGGCTTAAGGTTTGAGCGATACTGTCACCTAAGCCTCCGTTGATTTGATGCTCTTCTGCGGATACTGCGCAACCGGTCTTTTTCACAGATTCCATGATGGCTTCTTCATCTAAAGGCTTGATTGTGTGAATATTGATGACTTCAGCGTGGATTCCTTCTTCTCGAAGCATCGCCTCTGCTACAACTGCCTCCCAGACCAAATGTCCTGTGGCGAAAATAGTCACATCTTTACCATCGATCATTTTCCAGGCCTTTCCGATCTCAAACTTCTGATCTGCTGGAGTAAAGATTGGCCAGCTTGGTCGTCCAAATCTAAGATAAACCGGTCCCTCATGCTCAGCAATCGCCAAGGTCGCTGCCTTGGTTTGATTGTAGTCGCAAGGGTTGATTACTGTCATGTGAGGAAGCATTTTCATCATACCCAAGTCTTCCAAAATCTGATGGGTAGCCCCATCTTCTCCCAAGGTCAAACCTGCGTGTGAAGCACAGATCTTGACATTTTTGTCTGAATAGGCTACGGATTGACGGATTTGATCATAGACACGTCCGGTGGCAAAGTTGGCGAATGTCCCAGCAAAAGGAATCTTCCCGCCAATAGTCATACCTGCTGCCAGGCCAATCATATTAGCTTCAGCAATACCAGTTTGGAAAAACCGATCTGGGAATTCTTTTTGAAAAGCGCCCATCTTAAGTGAACCGATGAGGTCAGCACAAAGACCAACTATATTAGGGTTTTTTCTTCCTGCTTCTAGAAAACCGTCACCAAAACCGGAACGCGTATCTTTTTTTTCTGTATAAGTGAATTTTAAATCTAAGCTCATTTTCTTCAAGTTTGGGAGTGTTTAATAATCGCCGAGTGTTTCCTCGAGTTGGCCTAAAGCATCAGCAAGCTGCTCATCACTTGGTGGTGAACCGTGCCATTTGTGTGTACCTACCATAAAGTCCACTCCATAGCCCATTTCGGTGTAAAGGAGGTTCATGACTGGCTTGCCTTTTCCACTGAGGGATTTGGCTTTTTTAAGGCCTTCTAAAACCGCTTCAAGATTATTTCCATCTTTGATCTCATTCACTTCCCAGCCAAAAGCTTCCCATTTGGCCTTGAGGTTTTTGAGATCCATGACTTTCTCCGTAGGTCCGTCGATTTGCTGCCCATTGTAATCAATCGTGGCAATCAAATTATCGACTCCGTAATGTGCTGCATACATGGCGGCCTCCCATACTTGACCTTCCTGCAATTCCCCGTCTCCTAAAAGAATGTACACTAGCTTATCATCTCCGTTTAGCTTTTTTGCTTGTGCTGCACCAAGAGCTACTGATAGCCCCTGACCAAGCGAGCCTGAAGCTACGCGAATTCCAGGTAGACCTTCCTCTGTAGCGGGATGACCTTGGAGTCGAGAGTTGATTTTCCGGAAGGTTTTCAGCTCCTCTACTGGGAAATATCCACTTCTAGCCAGCACAGAATACCAGCCTGCCGATAGGTGTCCATTGGATAAGAAGAAAAGGTCTTCATCTTTTCCATCCATGTTGAAATTAGGATCATGTCTCAGGATATCGAAATAGAGAGAGACAAAGAATTCCGCACATCCAAGGGGCGCACCGGGGTGCCCGGATTGTACTGCATGGACCATACGAAGTACATCTCTTCGTAGCTGGGTACAGATTTTTTGGAGTTGTTCGATTGATTGTTTTTCCATTAGGCTGGGTTATAGGTTATTTAATGATTTGAGCCGTATGATCTTTGGTTTTTACTTTTTCGATGATTTCTTCGATTTTTCCTTCTTCATCGATGACAAAAGTGGTTCGGGCAGTACCCATATATTTTCTACCGTACATGGACTTTTCTACCCATGTTCCGTAAAGTTCATGAACTGTTTTGTCTTCATCTGCGATGAGTGAGAAAGGCAAAGATTGCTTCTCGATGAACTTCTGATGCGATTTTTCAGAATCCGAACTGATTCCCAATACTACGTAACCAGCTTTTTGCAAAGCTTCATAATTATCTCGAAGGTTGCAGGCTTGAGCGGTACAGCCGGGGGTATTGTCTTTAGGATAAAAATAAAGAATGACTTTTTTACCCTTGAAATCAGAAAGTTTAATGGTTTCTCCACTTTCAATTTTCGCTTCAAAATCTGGTGCCATTTGGCCTACTTCTAGTGACATAGTCTCAATAATTAAAGTAAAACATTTATGAAATGGTCCCTTTCCATTCGCTGACATTTCCAGCCTGATCGGTGACCCTCAGTATAACTGCTCCTTCGAGCGGTTGTTTGTCTAAAGTTTCTGACCAAATCAGGGACTTTTTGTGCTCATATCGCATCAAAACCCATTCTCCGTTTACCTTGGCTTCAAAGCTGGCAATTCCTGAGAGATCATCTCGAATGGTAAATCGAATTTCATCCCGACTTATTCGTACCGGACGAATGCTCGGGCCTGTTTGATCTTCAGCAAGGGTAAAAGTACCAAAATTTCTTGTTCTAAATCGAATGGATGAATCTTCCCAAAAACCACCTACAAAAGACTTTCGCCCGCTGCTGCTTATTTGATAGACATAAGTTCGCTTTTTGTCCCAATTCCCACCTGAAATATTCCACAGCACTTCCATCGAATTCCAGAGATACTCATCCCCATCGTTGATTTGTAATTGAGGATTGGTTGAGGAAGCGTTTTGGCTGATTCGCAGATACAAATCTTCGAGTAGGGTGTTTCTATCAAAAGCTATCTGAATAGATTTTTCGGCAAAAAGCTTTTCTTCCCCAACTGGAATTTGTGCTTTGACTGCTGTAAGGATCAATTCGGAACAAATATCGATTTCTTCAGGAATGCCAAAACGCATATCCCAAAGATAAACCCGCGCCTGTTCATCCTGATAAGCAGGCAGCATTTCAAATATTTGATTTCCTACATAGAATTGAGCCAATCCCCCCAGATTGCTCACAGGTGCAGTTATTTTGAGTATTTTACCTATGTAGTCTACTTGCGCTCGGGAAGGAGGTGAAGGGAGGTTGACGATAAACTCCTGATCTTTTCCCAGCAGGGTGAAATCAATATTCCGCTGATTGCCTAAAGCATCTCTCAATCGGATCTGATAGGAAGCACGCTCTCCAATTTTTGGTTCTAGATAGCCTGCAGTTGGAAGTTTCGGATAGATGTAATCATATTTCAGGTCAGGTTGAAAATAGAGTTTGGTAAATCGATTTTGATGAGTGTGAAGTAGAAACTGTCTGGTGAAATTGAAGTCAACCTTATCCACGGTCAGGGCTAGTTCTAGGGAATCTTTTTTCCAGATTTCAAAATGAGGGAAACCATTTCGGTTGCTTGCTCCGTCGAGTTGATCAAAGCTTCTGATTTCCACTCCGATCTGTCCTGTTACCTCTATCGGTTCTGCAATTGCAAAATTTCCACCTCGGTTGACTAGCGGAAACTCTTTTCTTTCATACTTACCATTGATCCTCGAATCGATTCCCAAGGGAACCAAAGCAACTGTCTGTGGAATAGGAGGGATGCGGTCGATGATCTCGGGAAAACCAAACATAAGCGGATCCATCGCCCGGTCTAAGCTGTCCCGGATCTCAAAATGCAGGTGTGGACCTCCCGAACTACCCGTATTTCCACCATTGGCGATCTGTTCTCCTTTTTTCACCGGGAGTTCTCCAGGTTCTAAGTAAAGCTCCAACTCGTTCACCTGCTGCTCGTACATTTTTGCTAAAATAAAGCGATGAAGCTTATCATTGAAGTTTCGCAAGTGTCCATAAAGGGTAATGTGTCCGGTTGGGTGCTTGAGGTAAATCACATTTCCATAGCCATAGGTGGATATTTTGATCCGATGTACCCAGCCATCTGCAGCTGCATAGATGGGCTCTCCCTCTACACCACCAAACTTATAATCCAATCCTGTGTGGAAATGATTGGGACGAAGCTCTGCGAAATTACCGGAAAGATAGTTTCTCCCACCGGGCTTGACGGGTGAGCGAAAATAGTCCCGAATGACTCCTTGGGACCAAGAATCCGAAAGCGGGAAAAGAAATAAAAAGACGAGAAAAAGCGCGGCTTTATTTGACTTCAAAGTCCAGTAGTTTTTGTTCTCCAAGATATCCTTCCAATCGATCTCCAATTTTCACAGGTCCTACTCCTGCGGGCGTTCCTGTATAGATGAGATCACCTTTCTTCAACGTGAAAAACTGAGAAACATATTCGATGATTGTACCAAAATCAAAAAGCATCATGGACGTATTTCCTTCTTGTCTGACTTCACCATTTATCGTCAGATGAAATGAAATATCATTCAAATCAGCAATAGTATCCACCGAGATAAAATCTCCAATCGGAGCCGACCCATTAAATGCTTTGGCAATTTCCCAAGGCAGTCCTTTCGTCTTGCACTGCTCCTGAAGATCTCTAGCAGTAAAATCAATTCCTAATCCGATTTCCTCAAAATATCGATGCGCAAATTTCTTTTGGATGTATTTTCCCTCTTTGGAGATTTTCAAGACCAACTCGGCTTCATGATGGATGTTTTTCGAAAAATCCGGATAGTAAAAAGGATCTCCATTTTTCAATAAAGCAGTATCAGGCTTGAGAAAAACGACAGGGTTTCCCGGTTTTTCATTCTTGAGTTCTTCGATATGAGCCGCATAGTTTCGGCCGATGCAGATGATTTTCATGGGTTTTTTGAGCTTTTGGCAATGGTGATTTAAAAATAATGAAAGCCACCGGCTTTGCACAAAACAGTTGTAAAATGTGAGGAGCGGGGTGATTTATCCCCTTTCTGCCAGAATGAGATTTCTCCGGCTAATCGAGGGCTAAAAGCTTCATCAAAATTTCATCCGCTTCATTTTTTAAATGAAGTTCACGATTTTCGATTTTGTATTTTCTTGTGTCAATCAGGGCTTTGCTGATAGCATTTTCTACACTCATGTCCGGACAGGCCATCATAGTGCTTGCTCCCGGCCCTAAAATGAGGTTTTCTCCATCATTTTCTTTGATTTGGCCTCTCACGGAATTACAACCCATATTACCAAAATAGGTCTTTGCGGAAGCATTAAATTCAAAAGTTAAAGCTTCCTCATTTTTAAAGCCTTTCGGGTTTTGGAAATCTCCCACTTGTATGACTTTCCAAATATTGGTGATTCGCAATGCAGGGTCCATTTCCTTGCTCATGATTTCTATCAGTTTGAAGTTTTTAGAAGATGCATCGGCTGGGATAGGTTCTGCCTTATCGAAGATCTCGACCCTGATCCTGTAAATGAAACCTGGCTCATATTCAAATCCCTCGATTGAGGAATAGAATAGCTGCCAGCTATCCCGATCTAGCGCTTCTTCTTTGGATATTTGTAAGCAGCTCATGGGACCAACACCCGTGCATTCAACTTTGGCAGAATTAATCCACCAAGTTTCTACCTGACCTTCGGGTTGATTTTGGCAGGCAGAAAGTATTGTAATAAAAGCAGCTAGTGCAAGAAGCTTCATCATGGGGCAGGATAAATGGTTTTTACTTGCTCAAATAGCAAATCTGTCCAACGCGTGTAAATCTCTCCGCTAGGGTGGAGATTGTCTTCAGCGAGCATTTCTGGCTGATCACCCACAGCTCTATAATCCTCGGTAATATCGATGAATTTAATCCCGTATTTTCCACAAATAGAGCGTTTTGCAGCATTATAAGCATCGATTTCTGCCGCGACTTTAGCCTTGTCTGTTTCTCGGTTGGTAGCAAATGGCGTGATTCCCCAATCTGGAATGGAAAGGACGATTACGTGGTTGGGCAGATTGCCGGCATATCCGATGGCTCTGAGAAGCATCTGCTCAAACTCTACCCGATATTCATCGACTGATCGTCCCCGATATTGATTATTGACTCCAATCAGTAATGTAACCAAGTCATAAGGTTCTCCTTTCGGGCCTGCTTCATCTATTCCCTTGTCCAATTCATCTACGGTCCAACCTGTTTTGGCAATGATCTCAGCCTCGAGCCATTCATGAGCAGTTTTTTGATTGAGTCTTTTGACCAATTGATTTGGGTATCGGTCTGCTTCCTCTACTCCTTCGCCAATGGTATAACTGTCTCCCAGTGCCAGGTAGGTTTTAATTGGTGTTCTCATAGCGGCAAAATCATTTTCGTTACTTTTTGGACCTGAGGGATTACAGGCTGCAAAAGCTAGAATCAAACCTGTGAGCAATGCGATTTTCATGATGCATCAAATATATTATCGATCAGCATAAAGGTACCCAAATCTGCGTTCATTTCTACTTTGGCGCCATGCGGGACGATAAATTGCTTGGCAACGTGTCCAATCATCGCTCCTGAATAGGCAGGAATATTCAGAGGCAAAACATAATCGTCCAAGACTTGGTCAACGGTCAGGCTTCCATACCCTCCGCCTGGTTCACAATCGCTGCATTGCCCGAAAATAAATCCTTTGATCTTCTGCAGGGTGCCATTCAGTTTCAGGGTGCTCATCATCCGGTCAATTCTATATGGATCTTCTCCAATATCTTCGATAAATAAAATGGCATCCTCGAAATCTGTATAATAAGGGGTGCCTGAAAGGGCTGTCAGGACGGTTAAATTTCCTCCAAGAATTTTTCCCTGAACGATTCCTGATTGAAGCGTTTGGATTCGGTTGGATTTGATGACTAAATCATCCCCCTGCACTTGTTGGTTTTGAAAAAGCATTTTCTCTTGCTGGAAAAAAAGCCGCTCAAACTGCTCCACATTGAAGCTATTCCAAGATCCTGTTCCATTGGGTCCGTGAAAGGTAATCAGGCCTGTCTGGGCGTAAATTGCTTGATGCAGAGCGGTAATATCCGAGTAGCCTAGCAGTATTTTTGGGTTTTTGCGGATCAGATCATAGTCTATAAGAGGCAAGATTCTGGCAGCACCCGAACCACCTCGGATACAAATAATTGCTTTGATTTCAGGGTCAGCAAACATCGAATTTAAGTCGCTAGCGCGTTCAGCATCACTTCCTGCCAGATGACCCCTTCTGTTTTTCAGATTTTCTCCCAATTTGACCTGTAATCCTAAAGCTTCCATGGCTTCTTTCGCAAAAGTAAATTGCATGCGATCAGAAGTGGCAGCTGATGGACTGATTAGTCCCACCGTGTCACCCTTGGACAAGGCTTTGGGAAGAATCATTTTTTGGCTGGATTTTGAATCAAAGCCCAGGAAAGGCATACTTGCTGCCGTCAGAAAGGCGGTTTTCAAAAAAGATCTTTTGTTCATTGTTTATATCGTGAAATTGAATCTAGCGAATATTCATCAGTAACTCAAAGCATGTCCCTGAGGCTACTGAGTACCTTTTCCATTTCCCTTCTGACAAGGGAAGCCTTCCAAGGATAATTTGAATTCATAAAAGCAAAAGCAAAATATCTTCCACTTTTTCCGCGGATAAGCCCTACAAGGCTATGATTATTGCTCATCGTTCCAGTTTTGGCGAAGATATATGGGGTTTCTGCCTTGTATTCATTCTCGATGGTGCCCGATACACCGCCTGTCGGCAAAAGCTCGAAAAGCATTTGGTCCGGGACGACCCGATAGAGCTTTTCGAAAAGCCCAACCATTGTCCTCGGCGTGAACAAATTGTATCGGCTTAGTCCACTTCCATCCACCCAAATGGGTTCATCGGGAAGGTCCGTTAGGAAGCTTTCGATCATATATTCGATAGCCCTTTCGGTATCGATTTCTCCAAAAAGTCGATCAGAGACCATAAACATCAACTGTTCGGCAAGGAAATTATCACTTTCCAGCATCATCTCTTTTAGTATAGGGAAAAGTGCTGCTCCACGCCAAAGTTGATGATTTTCGCGCAGACTGTCAGGGCTATAAATCCAGCTTTTGCCAGTGGCATCACTAGCTAATGACACAAAAAGCTCCGGAGAGGTAAGAAGCGGGAGATAATCTTCCCGACCTCGGTAGGATTTTGGATTGAAGTAGAATTGGTTGCTGTGAAAGTCCCGTTCCATATCCTTGATCGCCCGATCAGTAGTAGTCACCACTGACTGAAAACGAGATGGAACTACGCGAGGGTTGGACCTTCCAGGTAATACCTTCAGCAAGTTTCCGTGGATAGGCAGACTACTTCTCTCAGCGGAGAAATAATACAGATAATCATCCCACTGCCAGCCCGCACCAAAGGGAGTCGATCGGAGGTTAGCATCTGAAAAGGCTATGACAGCGTATGGCTCAAAAAATGATTCAAAGTCAGGCTGTGGAAGGTCTAAATAATCCCAACTTGGATCTCCTGCTCCCCAAACCTGTAGGGTATCACCTTTGCTGACATATCGAATTGTCTGAGTGGAGTCATTCAGGACTAGAATACTCGCAAACAGTGTAAATAGTTTGGTGGTGGAAGCAGGAGTAAAATGGATATGGGAATTTTTTTCGTATAGCACTTGCTGAGAGTCAAGGTCGTACAGCATAAACCCTGTCAAGTGCCCTCCAAAGAAACTGGTCCGATCTAAAGATTGGTCTAATTTCATGTATTCCTCTCTGGATAACTGCCCAAATGAGAAATGGGAAATAAGGAGCGATCCAATCAGTAAAAAGGTCAAAAAATAATTCTTTGCCATCAGTTTTTATTTTTGGTCATGGCCCAAAATAAACCCAGCCATCCGCTTATAAAAGCAACTCCTCCGATAGGGGTAATCGCCCCCAGCCAGGTGATCCCCGTGATGGATAATAGGTAGAGTGAACCGGAGAAAATTAGTATTCCTATACTTAGATTGATGGCAGAGAAACTTAGTCCGCGCCAATCAGGTTTGATCAGAGCCAAAATCCCCACCAGGAAAACGCCTAATGAGTGATAGAAATGATACTTTACTGCTGTTTCAAAAGTGTCAAGTCTGCCGTTCGCCATTAGTCTGGCTTCCAGGCCATGCGCCCCAAAGGCACCGATTGCAACTGCCAAAGCTCCCAATATGGCTGCTAATTGAATGATTTGTTTTCCGTTCATATTATTGCGTGTTTCTTGCTCCAAATATTGCCGAACCTATCCGCACCATGGTGCTGCCTTCTTCCTGCGCGATTTCATAGTCTCCGCTCATCCCCATGGAAAGTTCTCGCATTTCCACAAAATCAGGTAGTGGTTTTTCCTTCAGTTCATCGAATAGAGATTTTAATGACCTGAATTCCTTTCGAACTTGATCAGAATTCTCTGTAAAAGTCGCCATCCCCATTAATCCGAGGATGTGTACGTGCTGAAACTTTTTGAAATCCTCATTTTCTAACATTTCAAACAGCTCTTCCCTGTCAAAACCAAACTTGCTTTCTTCTTCTGCAATGTGGATTTGTAGTAAAACTGGGATTTTTCGGTCAACTTTTTTCCCTTGTTTTTCGATTTCTTGCAGAAGCCGAAAGGAGTCTACTCCGTGAATCAGATGTACAAATTCGGCGATGTATTTTACTTTGTTTCTTTGTAAATGTCCAATCATGTGCCAGCGCACGTCAGAGGGCATCTGTGGATGTTTTTCTTGGATTTCCTGAACTTTATTTTCTCCAAAATCCCTTACGCTTGCATGGTAGGCCTCCATGAGTAATTCTACCGGCTTGGTTTTGCTGACAGAGACAAGCCGGCAATCTGGATTTTTGAAGGAATTTTTTACTGCTTCTAGATTTGCTTTGATATCCATTTTCTATTTTTAGATCAGTTTTTTAAGAAAATCAGCCCAGACAAAGATATGGCGATCATCAGTACTTTACTAAAAAAAGGCATAAGGCTTCGGGAAAGTTTAGAGCAGGAATATTCCCGGCCCATGGAGCTTCAGCGAAGGGAGTTGAAAAAACTTCTGATCCAAGGTACTCGGACAGCCATAGGCGAGAAGTATGATTTTGCCTCGATTCTTCGAAGGTTTCGGCAGCAGGATGACGAGTACTATGATCGATACAAGGCGCAGGTGCCCATCTATGACTATGACAAGATCTATGAGGAATGGTGGATTGAGTTATTGAAAGGAAAAAAGAACGTCACCTGGCCCGGGAAAGTCAAATATTTCGCGCTCAGCTCGGGTACCTCAGGTGCTACGTCCAAGTACATTCCGATTACGAAGGAAATGGTCCAAGCTATCCGACGAACAGGAGTAAGGCAGATTTTGACCTTATCGAAATATGATCTTCCAAACTCATTGTTTACGAAAGGTATTTTGATGCTTGGGGGGAGTACAGATTTGGAATTTAACGGAACCTACTTCTCCGGTGATTTGAGTGGGATTACCGCAGGAAAATTGCCGATTTGGTTTCAGCGTTTTTACAAGCCCGGAAAGAAAATATCCAAAAATCGAAATTGGGGCGATAAGCTTGATCAAATCGTCGAAAAGGCTCCGAACTGGGATATAGGAATAATTGTGGGGGTTCCGGCTTGGTTGCAGATTTTGATTGAGAAAATAATTGCCCATTACCAGGTAGAGACAATTCATGACATTTGGCCTAATCTCCAGATTTTTGTCCATGGCGGCGTTTCTTTTGAACCCTACAAAAAGGGCTTTGAAAAATTACTCGGAAAACCACTGACCTATATCGAAACCTATTTGGCTTCCGAAGGCTTTTTGGCTTTTCAGGCATTGCCTGGAAGAAAATCCATGCGATTGGTATTGAATAATGGGGTCTTTTATGAATTTGTCCCATTCAATGAAGAAAATTTTGACGATGAGGGGCTTATCCGTCCGACTGCCCAAGCCTATAAAATTGATCAGGTTCAGGAAGGACTTGACTACGCCTTGCTCATATCCACCTGTGCAGGCGCTTGGAGATATTTGATCGGGGATACCGTGCGGTTTGTTTCCAAAGAGGAGAGTGACATCATCATCACAGGTAGAACCAAGCATTTTTTAAGCCTTTGTGGGGAGCACCTTTCTGTGGATAACATGAATCGTGCGGTAGAAATGACAGCCTCAGAGCTCGATATTCGAGTAAAGGAATTTACAGTTTTGGGTCAGCCTCATGGAAGCCTTTTCGCCCATCATTGGTATATAGGGACTGATGATCAGGTGGACGAGCAAAAGCTAACATCCCTGCTTGACCGCTTTTTGAAAGAGCTTAATGATGACTATGCCGTGGAGCGGAATCATGCCTTGCGAGAAGTGATCGTCAAAATATTGCCAAGTGAGACTTTTTATGAATGGATGCGCCTTCAGGGTAAAGAGGGTGGTCAGAATAAATTCCCGAGGGTTTTGAAAGGTGAGAAATCGGAGGCTTGGCAGCGATTCATCCATGAGAAAGGAGAAAAGCTTTGAATGCAGCGCTGATTGAGGGAATAAGCATGGGCTTGGTTCTATCCGCAATGATAGGACCTGTTTTTTTTACCTTGATTCAGAATAGTTTGGAGCATGGTTTTAGGCAGACGGTAGTTCTTGCTTTGGGGATTTTGGCAAGTGACTCGATTTATGTGATTGTAACCTATTTTGGAATTCGATTTTTGGCAGATACGACGCTTTTTGAACAGGTGCTTGGCTATGTAGGAGGATTGATATTGATTTGTTTTGGGCTGATTTCTCTCGTGAAAAAACGAGCAGATCGACCCAGTACCGGTGGGCTCAGTATTTCAAAAATCAAAAAGCGGACTGCGTTTACCAAGGGCTTTAGCATCAATGGTGTCAATCCCTTTGTTTTGCTTTTTTGGATTTCGATTGCCAGCTTGGTCTATTTAAAATCTACGTGGAGCAAATCAGACGTCTTTTTATATTATTCAGGGATCTTAATCACGGTTTTCAATATAGATCTGTTGAAAGGATTTATTGCCAAAAAACTAGCTCATTTAGTCACTCCTCGATTAATGCAAATCTTAAACAAAGCTGTTGGATTGATAATGGTGGGTTTTGGTATTCGTCTGATTTGGTGGGCAAGTATGAATTGATTTCCGCAGTCTGATTCTATTTTGATTTTTTGTATCTTCCTGAATGATAATTCTTTGAAATCTTTTAAATCATAAGCATTATGGAATCAAAGTATGGATTTTTAAAAATGACCATCGGTGAGTTTGAGACATGGATGAATAGTCAGCATGTCGCCCGGACTATCTTAAGCGTGCAGCAGCATCATACCTGGGTGCCTAACTATGATCATTTCGATGGAAGTAATCATTTTGAGCGGCAGCTCGCCATGAAAAATCATCACGTGGGTGCCAATGGATGGAGTGATATCGGTCAGCATTTCACCATTTTCCCAGATGGTACTATCCTAACTGGCAGATCGCTCGAAGCTACTCCAGCCTGTATTTATGGTGCCAATCAGCATTCAATTTGTTTTGAACATTTGGGGGATTTTGATCAGGGAGGTGATCAAATGCGCTTAGAACAGCGCAATGCCATCATTCGTGCTACTGCAGTCGTTTGTCGGAAATTCAACCTTCCAATCAATCCATTCAGTATCATTTATCATCATTGGTTTGAATTGGGTACAGGCAGACGAACCAATGGTAATGGCGCCACCAAATCTTGTCCAGGCACCAATTTCTTTGGAGGAAATAAGGTGGAAGATTTTCAAAAGTATTTTGCCCCCTTGATACAGGCAGAGCTTTCTGGATCTCCTCTGCCTCCTGTGCTGCCAAGTATGAGGTACGCGGTGGTGACAGCTAATATTTTGAATGTGAGAACTGCGCCTAAAGGAAGTGCTTCGAAGGCCTCAGATAGACCACCCGTAGAGCGTGGGGCAGTTTTGCGAATTTATGATGAGTCCAATGGATGGCTGAAAATTTCCAAAAGTCAGTCTCATTGGGTTTATGGGCGATATACTGAGTCGGTAGACCGAGCTACGGTCAATGCGTCCGTTTTGAGGGTAAGAAGTGGGCCTGGGACAAACTTCTCCATTGTAGGGACCCTTCCCAAATCGGAGGAGGTTTTTATAGCTGAAGAAAAGTCAGGCTGGTGTAAGCTGGCACTGGAAGAAAAATGGCTCAGTAAGCAGTATTTGGATTTTGTAGCCTGAATTGGAAATAAAAAATCCCCGAGACCTGAGTTTCGGGGATTTTTAAGTTGTCTAATCTTTCTTAAAGATACTTTTCTACCGGAACGTAGTTCATTCCGAATGCCTCAGCTACAGCTTTGTAGACAATATCTCCGTTGATGACATTCAGTCCCGGGATTAATTCGGCATTTTCCTGAGCAGCTTTTTTCCAACCCTTATCAGCTAGTTGAATAGCATAAGGTAGGGTCGCGTTGGTCAAGGCTAGGGTAGAAGTATAAGGTACAGCCCCTGGCATATTTGCAACGCAGTAGTGTACGACATCATCAATGATGAAAGTAGGGTTCTCGTGAGTAGTTGGCTTACATGTCTCGATACATCCACCTTGATCTACCGCTACATCGACAAGTACGGTACCAGGTCTCATATCTTTCAGCATATCTCGAGTGATCAGATGAGGAGCTTTGGCTCCTGGTATCAACACTGCCCCGATGATCAAGTCTGCAGATTTGATCATTTTGCGAATGTTGTATTCATTGGACATCATGGTATTGACATTTGCAGGCATAACGTCTTCCAAATATCTCATTCTCTGAAGTGAAATGTCCATGATGGTCACATCAGCTCCTAATCCAGCAGCCATCCATGCGGCTTGCGTTCCCACGATACCGCCTCCTAGGATTAACACTTTTGCAGGAAGTACTCCTGGCACTCCACCCAAGAGAATTCCTCGTCCTTTTAATGGCTTTTCAAGGTAGTTGGCTCCTTTTTGTACAGACATTCTACCAGCCACTTCTGACATCGGGATCAATAGTGGAAGACTTCGGTCAGACTTCTCTACTGTTTCATAGGCAAGACAAACTGCCTTGCTATCTACCATGGCCTTGGTCAAAGGCTCATGCGAAGCAAAGTGAAAATAAGTGAAAAGAAGTTGGTCCTCTTTGATCAGTGCATACTCAGGCTCGATAGGCTCTTTTACCTTGATGATCATCTCGGCAATCTCGTAGGTAGCCTCGATGGTAGGGAGTATTTTTGCTCCTGCAGTTTCGTATTCGCTGTCAGAAAAGCCACTGCCTTCTCCGGCTGTGTGCTGTACATAGACCGTATGGCCTCTTTTGACCAATTCCTTGGCTCCCGCAGGAGTCAATGCTACTCGGTTCTCGTTGTTTTTGATTTCCTTGGGAACGCCTATAATCATAGCTAGTTTTATTTGGATTTACAGAGGCGCAAAGATAATCAGGAGGAAGCTTTTGAGAGCAATTTTTAGAATAGTATTTGGTCTGATTTTGAAAATTCTTCGAAATCAGAATTTTATTCTTTTTTTAAAATAATGAATCGATTTAATTTCAAAATTTAAATTTTTGAAGTGAAATATTCTGAGAATAATTATTGGTAAAAATAGGTGAGTATAAAAGATTATGAAGGTTTTATTTTTAGATTTTTATATCAGTAAAATCGATTACTCAGAATAAAATTCTGTTTTTGTCGAATTAAAATCCTTTTATCAAAATTTTTGATTGATATTTTATTCTAAAGATATTTGCAAAACAGATCGATTTGGTTATTTTTGGTAATTAAGAAAAATACCTTAAAAACCCAAAGTAACTCTAGATTAATAATTGAATGGCAACAGCAGAGAAAAGTGTAAAAAAGACTCAAGATTCGACTGCAGACCGCGAGGCAGTATTAAATGATTTTCGAATCGCACTCATTAGTAGGCATGCTTCCCTCATGGGAAGAAAAGAAGTCTTTATGGGGAAAGCGAAGTTCGGAATCTTCGGAGACGGTAAAGAACTCGCACAGATTGCCATGGCTAGAGCCTTTCAAAAGGGTGACTTTAGAGCCGGTTATTATCGAGATCAAAC
This sequence comes from Algoriphagus marincola HL-49, assembly GCA_001314815.1. Lineage (GTDB taxonomy): Bacteria > Bacteroidota > Bacteroidia > Cytophagales > Cyclobacteriaceae > Algoriphagus > Algoriphagus marincola_A. Next base: position 8,878 of record LJXT01000040.1, on the reverse strand, counting down.
TTTTATGTTCGCATTAGGCGAGTTGACTGTTCAGCAATATTTTGCTCAACTCTATGCGCACACCAATGTAGATGCCGAACCTGCATCTGCGGGCCGATTGATGAATGGTCACTTTGCTACCCGTTCTTTAAATGATGACGGATCTTGGAAATCCCTCACTGACCGATATAATTCAGCGGCAGATATTTCCCCGACTGCTGCTCAAATGCCAAAACTTCTCGGACTTGCTTTTGCTTCAAAACTGTACCGAGAGAATAAAGGGTTAAAAGGATTTAAGGATTTTTCGATCAATGGTAATGAAGTGGCATGGGGCACTATTGGAAATGCCTCTACTTCTGAAGGGATGTTTTTCGAATCCATCAATGCTGCCGGAGTTTTGCAGGTTCCAATGGTTACGGCTATTTGGGATGATGGGTATGGAATATCAGTGCCTCAGGAATATCACACGACTAAAGGAAGTATTTCTGAAGTATTGGAAGGTTTCCAGAGAAATGATGAACAAAAAGGTTTTGAAATCATCCGGGTAAAAGGATGGGATTATGAAGCTCTATTCAATGCTTTTCAGAAAGCTGGTAATATCGCTCGATCAGAACACGCTCCAGTGCTCATTCATGTGCAGGAAATGACCCAGCCGCAAGGGCATAGTACCTCAGGTTCCCATGAGCGATACAAGTCTAAAGAACGATTGGATTGGGAAAAGGAATGGGATTGTATCAAGCAGTTTAGAGAATATATTCTTTCTCGGGAACTTGCCTCAGCCGACGAATTGGATAAGATTGATGCGGAAGCAAAAGCGCAAGTCAAAAAAGAGAAGGAAGCTGCCTGGAATGACTTTTTAGGGGAAATCAAAGAGGAGCTAAAAGAAGCAGTGTCTTTGATTCGTGATGCTGCCCAAACTAGCAATCGAAAGGTAGTTTTGGAGCAATTAGTCCAAGATCTATCAAAAACAATCAACCCTATCCGTAAAGATGTAATCTCCACGGTTAGAAAGGCACTTTTGAATCTTCGATTTGATCAAAGCGAAGCAAAGAACAAGTTGCAAACTTGGTATCAGCAGCAGCAAGAAAAGAATTTTGACCGTTACAGTAGTCATCTTTACTCGCAATCAGAATGGTCTGCTTTGAAAGTTGCAGAAAGGTTACCTGAGTTTTCTGAAGATTCCTCCATTGTGGATGGAAGAGAGGTTTTGCAGGCATTTTTTGATTACAAACTTGAAAATGATCCGAGGTTTTTTGCCTTTGGAGAAGACGTAGGAAAAATCGGAGACGTCAATCAAGCTTTTGCAGGCCTGCAAGCTAAATATGGAGATCTTCGTGTCTCGGATACGGGGATTAGAGAGTGTACCATCGTTGGACAGGGAATTGGAGCTGCCTTGCGAGGTCTAAGACCATTAGCAGAAATTCAGTATTTGGACTATCTCCTATATGGAATTCAGCTGCTTTCGGATGATTTGGCTTCACTTCAATACAGAACCAAAGGAGGTCAGAAGGCACCACTTATTGTGAGGACTAGAGGTCATAGACTGGAAGGTGTATGGCATGCGGGTTCACCGATGGGGATGATTCTTTCGGCTCTTCGTGGCATGCTTATTTGCGTGCCTCGGAATATGACTCAAGCTGCAGGTATGTACAATACCTTGCTGCAGTCGGATGACCCGGCACTCGTGATAGAATGTCTGAATGGATATAGGCTTAAAGAAAAAATGCCGGAAAATATGGGTGAATATACGGTTCCCATGGGCAAGCCAGAGGTTTTGCGTTCCGGTAAGGATATTACTTTGGTGACCTATGGTTCCATGTGTCGAATCGTACTGGAAGCCGCTGAGGAATTATCCGAAATGGATATTGATGTAGAAGTAATCGATGTACAAACCCTAATTCCATTTGATAGATTTGGAGTCATTGGAGAGTCTGTCAAAAAGACTAACCGGGTGATTTTTGCTGATGAAGATGTACCGGGTGGAGCATCGGCGTACATGCTACAGCAGGCTATTGAAGAACAACAACTGTTTAAGTTTTTGGACTCTGAGCCGCAGACACTTTCTGCCAAGGCTCATAGACCTGCCTACTCTTCCGATGGAGATTATTTCTCCAAGCCTAGTACAGAGGATGTGATCGAGAAAGTTTATCTACTTATGCATGAGGTCAATCCCAAGAAGTTTCCAAAGTTCTAAAATCAATGAATAAAAATAAAAAGGGAGGTTTTTGAAAACCTCCTTTTTTTTATGGGTTTCTGGTTATCTGCCTCAGCGTAAACTCGCTTGTGGATACCTCGTTGCTTCTGTTTAGCTGCCGATCCTGTACCTGTACGTCGATTCTTACCGTATCATTTCTGAAAATGGATTCCCAACCTGAGGAAAGCATCGCGTATTTAATATTTCCTTCTACAGCTTGTCCATCTTCTGAAGTTAGGATTCGCGGGAATCGCCCATTGAAAGTGGTGAAAAACGGAGGGTCTTCCCACCTAAACTCGGTGAATTGACCGTTTCGTTTTATGAAGAATTTTACAAAGATATTATACTGATTGGGGTTTTGCTCCACCCAAATCGTGTCTTTCACGGTTTGATTATTGACAATCGGATCAATCACCCAATCAATTGGATTGTAGGTAGGGGCTTCCGGTGGCCGATTAGAATAAGTGATCAAATTACCCGCAGCATCTCTTTTATAATTTAATGCATTGAAAGGCGGATTGATGTCTGTGGCTGATAAACCCAAGTCGCCTTCAGCGTCCTGAAAGTCTATTCCAACTATCAGGGAATCAGGTCCTGTGGTGGAGACATATTCTACAGATTCGAAACTGATAGAAGGCACGGAAGGAAAGTTGTCTGGAGGGTTGACGCAACTGGCTGCTAAAAAAGCCAAAAAGAAAACTCCCGATATTCTGTGTAAACGCATGAGGCGAATTAATTTTGTTGCAGAATGGTTTTTCATTCCGAATTGATGCAAATTATAAAACGATGCAGGATTTTAAAAGTTTTTCGGAAAAGCTGAAAGAATTTGTACCTAAAGACTTTGAAAGTCTGGCATTGGAGATTTTTCAGTTTCAGGCAATTCAAAATCCCATCTATAATAAGTATCTAAATGCACTTGGCGTGATTCCATCTGATATCAATAAGGTGGAGAATATTCCTTTTTTACCAATCCGTTTTTTTAAGGATCATCCAGTGGTTTCTGCGGATTTAGACAATTTTGAAGCTTCCTTTTCCAGTTCGGGTACCACCGGAATGATTACCAGTAAGCATTATTACTGGTCCGAAAAGTGGTACTTGGATCACTCACTGAGGCTTTTTGAAAGAGATTATGGATCCATCGAGGACTTTCATGTTTTGGCTTTGTTACCAGCTTATTTAGAGCGAAAGGGAAGTAGTCTTGTAGCGATGGCGGATCATTTTATCAAAAAATCCCAATCTGTTCATTCTGGATTTTATCTGTATAATCAGGAGGATTTGATGGAAAAGCTTCAGGTACTGAGATCGGAAAAAAGAAAAGTTTTACTACTCGGGGTCACATTTGCACTTTTGGATTTGGCAGATTCCGGAAGGGATTTTGAGGAAATGGAGAATTTGATAGTGATGGAAACAGGGGGAATGAAGGGACGCCGGAAGGAAATGATCCGGGAAGAAGTTCATGATAGGCTAAAGCAATTTTTTCGGCTTGATGCGATCCATTCAGAATATGGGATGACTGAATTAATGTCTCAAGCCTATTCGAAAGGAGAGGGGAAATATAACATGCCGGCTACCATGCGCGTTATGATACGGGATATAAATGATCCCTTTGCTTGGTCAGTCCGATCGCAAGGCGGGATTAATATAATCGACCTCGCTAATTTTCATTCCTGCGCATTTATTGAAACGCAAGATTTGGGAAGGATTGGAAAAGACGGAATGCTGGAGGTGCTTGGTCGGATTGACAATTCAGAAATCCGCGGGTGTAATTTATTGGTGCAGTAATTGTAAGAAAAGAATTAATTAAACATATTTGATTTCAAAATTATCAGATTGATGAAAAGATTAGCCACAATTGTAACCTTGATTGGTATTCTAGCTTTGGGAGCATGTGCTTCCAGTAAGCCATGTCCTGCTTATGCAAAAGCAGATGTAGTTGAAAAATCCAACGGATAAAAAAGTGCTGACCTTAATAGTCAGCATATTTTTTTATGTCTTCGAGGCTGATTGTGTCCTCGCCTAGAATTACGAGTCTTTCTACCACGTTACGCAGTTCTCGAATATTTCCTGTCCAGGGATAAGTTTTGAGTTTCTCGAGCGCTTCTTTGCTTATTTTTCTTTTTGCATCCCCGCTTTCTTGAGCGATATCATTAAGAAACTTATCTACAAGTAAAGGAATATCGTCCACTCGATCTTTCAGCGCAGGCACCTGCACCACTATCACGCTAAGGCGATGGTACAAATCTTCTCTGAAATTTCCCTCCTCTATTTCCTTTTTTAAGTCTTTGTTGGTTGCTGCCAAAACGCGAACATCCACCTTGATGTCCTTATCACTTCCTACGCGATTGATGAGGTTTTCCTGAAGTGCACGCAAGACCTTTGACTGTGCTGACAAAGACATGTCTCCAATCTCATCCAGAAATAAAGTGCCCCCTTGCGCTTGCTCAAATTTACCTGCTCGTTGCTTGTGAGCAGAGGTAAATGCTCCTTTTTCATGGCCGAAAAGCTCGGACTCGATCAGTTCAGAAGGAATAGCCGCGCAATTTACGGCGACAAAAGGTTCTTTCGCACGACTGCTTTTTTGATGAAGCCAATGAGCTACCAATTCTTTTCCCGTACCATTTGGTCCAGTGATCAAAACTCTGGCTTCGGTCGGAGCTACTTTTTCGATTGTTTCTTTCACCTGAACAATAGCCGGTGATTCACCCACCATATCAAATTTCTTGGAAAGCTTCTTTTTCAAAACTTTCGTCTCGGTAACCAAATTCTTTTTATCCAGCGCATTTCGCACTGTGAGAAGTAATCGGTTCAGATCGGGGGGTTTTGGTATAAAATCAAAGGCCCCTTTTTTAGTCGCTTCGACTGCTGTCTCAATGCTTCCATGGGCGGAGATCATGATGAATTGTGGAGCTTTATCCAAGTCCTTGGCATGGCTTAGAACCTCGATTCCATCCATTTTTGGCATTTTGACATCGCAAAGTACCAGGTCAAAGTCTTCGGACTGAATTTTTTTGAGTCCTTCCTCGCCATCACTGGCTTCGGATACTTCAAACTTTTCGTACTCGAGGATTTCTCGTAGCGTAGCTCTGATGACTTTTTCGTCATCGATGATCAGGATTTTTGACATAGGGCGAAGATAAAAAGAAAATGTGCAAGTCTGTAAGCCGGGTTCTGTACTCTTGATTTGGAATTCATCCTTTTCAAAAGTGTCTGCCATTTATCTAGCCCTGACCTCACGATCAGGGTCCATCGATCTACCCACCCCGGAACCCTGCCTAAGCAGAGATCGAACGAGCAGCTCTTTGCCCGGGGCCTATTTGATCTTTCAACCCATAAGGTTTGCCTTGCACCCGATGTCACCATCGGGACGGTGGGCTCTTACCCCACCTTTTCACCCTTACCCCATTCCAATAATGGTTGGGGCGGTATATTTTCTGCGGCACTTTCTGTAGACTGACCGTCACCAATCAGCCCCCTTCCCGTTAGGAAGTATGGCGCTCTATGTTGCCCGGACTTTCCTCCTTTCTGATTCCGATATCAATCGGGACAGATCGGCGACAGACCGACTTGCACACAGCAAATAACGCCAAATTCTATGATTTGATTCTTACTAAGCTTAAAATGAAATTTTCTCTTCAATAAATTATCTTGATTCTGGGCTTTGAAATGGACTTTTCAATCTTTTTTTAAAAAAAATCATAAAAATTTTATCTGAGCTAAAAACCTTTTGATCAGACGGCTGTTTGTTATATCAAAGGCTAAAAATAGCTTTTCTTCATAGTGCTGGGTTGAGCCGCTCCTTTACGGAGCGGTTCTTTTTTGTGCCCTTTCGGAAGGCCTTTTCCTGTATGCTCCTTACCTTTGAAAAAAAAAGATCATGATACTTGTAGGCAACGCGGTACTTTCTGACGATATCAAAGAGAATTTTTTTGTCTGTGACCTTGAAGCATGCAAAGGTGCCTGCTGTGTGGAGGGAGACGCAGGAGCCCCTCTGGAAGATGAAGAGACAGCAATCCTGGAGAAGATTTATCCTCAAGTCAAAGACTATCTGACGGATGAAGGTCGCAGGATCATCGAGGAGCAAGGTACCTGGGTGATAGATAAGGATGGAGATAAGGGCACGCCAACCATCGGTGATAATCGAGAGTGTGCTTATGCTATTTATGACGAGCGTGGAGTGCTGAAGTGTGGGATTGAGCAGGCTTATCTCGATGGTAAAACGGACTTCAAAAAACCCATTTCATGCCACCTCTATCCAATCCGAGTCACGAAGTTCGATCAGTTTGATGCTTTGAATTATGATAGATGGCATATTTGTGATCCTGCTTGTACGCTAGGCCAAAGTTTAAAAGTCCCCCTCTACCGTTTCCTCAAGGATGCACTTGTGAGGAAGTACGGGGAGTTTTGGTATGAGGAATTAATTAAAGAAATCGAGGGAGAAGGAAATAATCAGCCAGCTGATTCATAAGCCTTTTTGAGCCAATCAATTACTTCTGAGCTAAGATCCCCTATCGATTGTAATTCGATTCGATGACTTACCATCCCGCTCGTTTTGGTATCAAATGCCAAAACGCCTGCGGCTTCTTGTCCTTTTAGGTTGATGCCGATATCAAACCTTGTCTTCGTAGCCGGAATCAGCATAGCAAATTGCTTTCTTCGCTTAACACTGACATAAGCCTTTTTGGGTATAAACTCCACATCCTTGCCAAATAGGCTGATTTCATTTTTTAGCTTATCAAGGACGGGTAAAAAATGCTCCTTTCCTTTGTATTGCGACTGGATCAGTTCGTCATGGTCAGAGGCAGAACCTGCATCAGACTTAAGCGTTTTATGGGCTACCAAGTTGGCAAATCCATGGGTGAAACTATGCGTCTCCTTTAGCCATTTGACGATTTGGGTATGTTTTTCTAGCTTTTCCTTTTTCACCAGATCAATCCACTCTTCCAGGCTTTTACCTGTGTTTCTATGAAGATTCTCAATCATGGTTTGTGCTTGGTCATCCATTTTTATTGGATTAAAGTAAATGAAACCGGAAAATGATCAGAAGCTTTGATCAGGGGAAATTTGACCGACTGGATTAGAGGGTCGTCTTTCTCCGTATATGGATTCCATACCTTTCCATTCTTGAAATGAAGTCCTTGACTGACAAGAATATGATCAATTAATACATTGAACTCATCTCCTGTGATGCGATCCCGGTATCTGGAGGAGTTTGGGCTCCAGCCGTAGGCATTCAGCTTAGGTCTTGGAAGGACAGATTTGAGAATAAACTCCGGAATCCAAGGGTCACCCATAAGCAGTTCTACCGCGCTTTTGCTGAATTTATTTTCATAAAAGTCCAGCTCAAAACCATCATTGATGTCCCCCATGACCATGGTTTGCTCACCTTTTTCTAAATAAGTATCTACGCGCTCTCGGATATGCATGCATTCTGCAAAAAGCCTAAGTCTATCCCGCTTGGAAAGTTGTTCGTATCTGGCAAAGTCCACCTTATCGAAAATCCCTTTGGACTTGGTATGTGCTACGATCACTCTCGATATAAAGGAATCATTGGTATCTAAAATACTCAACTCTAAAGGAGGGCGGTAATGCTTATACTGTTCCTTGATCAGGCGATCAGTAGTATCCATCAAAAATGGCTCGTCAAATCGCTTTCCTGCCTCTGTTTCTGGAGTAAAAAGAACTTTTAACCGATCAGCTTTGTAGATCGCGCAGAGCTCTTGCTGGCCAGGAGAAGGAAAGCCATGCACCCCTTTGTAATTACTTCCTGGCAAAAACTCCTGTGTCCAAAGTTCTAATTGGGCACTGGCAGTTTTGGTTTGGCTGACCAAGGTATTTGGTCCTTCCACGATTCCCAAAAAATCCGGGTCCATGGCTAAAATGATTTCTGCGATCCATTCACTTCGAAGCTTTTCTTCACCGCTGGTTTTGGGGTTGCCATCTTTGTCAAAAAGATCGCGCATCCAATAGATATTGTAAACTCCAATTTGATAGTCCATGGTAAAAGAGTTTGATGAAATCTGAACTGATCCTGACTTAGACCTTGATATAAATTTTACGTCGATCCATCCACCATCCAATCAGCCAAATCAGCAGCATGTAGCTGATTGCAAATAGAAAGGAAGCGTTTTTAGGGCCTAGCCAACTGGTGTAGGCATTTGAATAAATGAAACCCTTCAGGCTACTATCTCCGACAGGAATCATACTGAAGATAGAAATCACCACGCCTGAGAGTACATAGAGAATGAGTGGATTTCTCCCAAAAACCTGAAAGAAATATGTCCAAGAAATCTTGTTTTTGATTTCGATAAGAAAGATAAGTCCCGCCAAGAGGATCAAATCCCATCCTACGGTCAATAGAACATAGGGACTGGTCCAGATCTTCTTATTGATGGGGAAGGCTAAATCCCATACATAGCTGGCAGCGATCAAAATCACACCAAAGATTAGCAATGTACTGACAGAAGTAGGAGTATTTCCCTTTTTTTGGATCATTTTGCCCACTATATAGCCAGCGATGACATTGACAATGGAAGTAAATGTACTGAGAATCCCTTCAGGGTCAAATGGGATGCCTTCACCCATGTACATTCGATCTGCTCCAATGGTCGCCAAATCTAGTTTGATCGCTGCATTTCCGGTAAGACCATAAGGGTCAGCCGGGTCGCCAAAGAAGTATAAAATGGGCCAATATAAAACCAAGGCCCC
>LJXT01000039.1 GCA_001314815.1 Algoriphagus marincola HL-49 | reverse complement strand
CAAGTTGGTGAGCAAAAGCCAAGTTTCGGATTCGGGCAATTTTTCCAAAGCACTTTGAAGTACCTCTTCTGCTTGATCGAGTTGTTCCATTCTCAGCATAATAGCACCTTGAGCCACCTGCATTCTACCCTCCCAAAGCTCACTTTCTGCCATTCGAGCCTCTTCCAGACCTTGATTGATGACGGAAAGGGATTTGCGTAGATTTCTGGTATGGTAATAATAGCCCAGGTCCCAGAGCATTTGCAGCCTCAACTCGGTCTCTTTCACTGGAGGAAGTGATTGCTCTATTTTTTCAAGGTAATCCGAACCAAAATCATCTGTCTCCTCAAAAACCTTTGAATACTCGACTTTACCGTCTTTTGAAACTACCTGAGCTTCTAGCTGAATCTGAAACAATGCAAAAACAAGGATAAAAAATCGCTTCATGCGATTAATATACAATAAAATGCAATTGAATATCAATTACTTAATTGTGAATTTTCCGGGGAAGGAAAATACTCATTGGGGAAACATTTTATAGGCCTTCATCCTAAGCCTTTTGGGAAGGATCAAATGAAATTGAAGATTATTCCATCCTTTAACCTAAAAAAAATGAGATGAGCAGTCAAACCCCAGAATTTTTCTCTCTTAGACCCGAACTCGAAAAAGCCTATGGCTATACCCACGCAGTGAAAATCGGAGCTAGCATCAAGATTTCAGGTGCAGTAAGTATGGACGATGAAGGTAATCCTTTGGCTGTTGGCGACTTTCTTCAGCAAATGAAAAACTGCTATGCTGACCTTGAAAAAGTCTTGGCACATTATGGCTGCAGCTTCGATGATGTACTGGTAGAAAATGTATTTACCACGGATATGCCTGCCTTTTTAGAGCACGCAGCTTATAGAGGCTCAATCTATCAAAAGCAATTTCCTACCGGTTCGTGGATTGAAGTCAAAGGCTTGGTCATGCCCGAATTTTTGATTGAAATCGAACTGGAAGCCCATAAATCACACTAATACTAATCTTATAAAACCATGGAAAATTTAATCAAGGAATCCGCAGAAAACAAAGCAGTTGTCGATAGTCTCTATCAGGCTTTCAGCAAAGGAGATGTACCGGGAGTTCTCGGGACTATGGATTCTCAAATCGTTTGGAACGAAGCCGAAGGAAATGAATACGCAAAAGGAAATCCCTATGTAGGTCCAGATGCAGTTCTGAATGGAGTTTTTGGTCCCATTTTGCAAGACCATGAATACTTCAATCTAAAGGACATCGAAATCCATGAAATGCTTCATGGAAAGGTTCTAGCCACTTTGCGATATGATGCCAAGTATAAAAGCGGAAAAGCATACAACGCGCAGGTTGCACATGTTTGGACTGTGAAAAATGGAAAAATCACGGGATTTCAACAATACGTGGATACCAAGAAACTACACGAGGCTTCAATAGCTTAGGATAGGCTTTCTCCTGAAACCACTAACTGAGAAACCCCAATGGAAACTAAACTCACACTTGTCCCAAGCAAACCCAAAGCCTGGCTTCTACTTTTTGTTTGGGGCTTCCTGATACTATTCGCGGGCAAATTCATTCTCCATGACGCCTTACCGTACTTTGGCTTTGAGGAATCCTTTTTTGGAGAATATTGGGCAATGAAATGGCCTTTAATCGGCCATATTTCAGGGGGGCTCATCGCTCTCACCTTAGGCCCCTTTCAATTTTGGAAAGCTTTTAGAAACCGATATCTCAAAGTCCACCGCATGATGGGAATGGCCTATATCTGTGGAATTTTGATCGCGGTCATTAGCTCGATTACACTTTCACTCACCATCGCCCTTGATTTCCATTGGACTTGGAGCTTATCCCTGATCGGTTTGGCTTTTGCATGGTTTGGTACCACAGGGATGGCCTTTCGATTTATACTTCTGCGCCGAATCAACCTCCACAAAGAATGGATGATCCGAAGCTACGTGATCACCTTTGCCTTCGTCCTTTTTCGATGGTTGACGAGACAGCCTTTTTATGATGATTTGGGGCCATTTGTGGAAACAGGCCCTACCGCAATTTGGCTTTCTTGGGCCGTTCCGCTATTTATCACAGAGATCGTTTTGCAGTGGAATAAGAAGTAAAGGAAGTTAAGCCATGACTTTCCAAGTAAAAAACAACAAGACCAGCCAATCTTTGAAAAAGAAAAGATCGGCTGGTCTTGTCGCCAGTTAAGTTTTGGAGATTGTTCTAGCGCTTAATCCTTTCCATTCTTAAAACTCAAATCCGGATAAGCCGGAGGTGCTGGAACATCCCTAGGATCCTTTTTGATTAGCTCCTTCAAATGCTCTATCGCTGCATCAAGCTGAGCATCTTTTCCTTCGAAAGTCGCTTTTGGTAGATTAATCACTTCGATGTCCGGGATAAAACCAACTCCTTCGATCAGCCATTCCACATCCTCGCCGTCGTTGGTGTCTCCACCAACGACTCCATAAACCCCATTCATCGGAGCCCGTGCAATGCCATTATCCGAAAGGGTATTCACTCCGGAGAGCCAAACTTCACCTCCCCAGGTCCTAGCTCCGATTGCTTTGCCCAAACCTAATCTTCTGAAGCCTTCGGCAAATGCCTCCCCATCGGAAGCAGTAAACTCATCCACCAACAGGACCAAATGCCCTCGGAATGCATAATTCATATTCCAATAGGGCTCTCCTGTTCGGCTCTTCCAGTAGAAGAAAGCCTCACGAATGAGTTTTTCCAGAATAAAGGAATCAATATTTCCTCCTCTATTATGGCGCACATCGATGACCAAGCCTTTCTTCTTAAACTGCGGATAGAAATCCCGATACCACTGTCCAATATCACCAGAAGTCATGGCTCGCAAGTGGACGTATCCGATATCCCCGTCGGATTTAGCTTCGGTTTCCAGTCTCCGGGTATATTCCCAATCATTGTAACGGAGATTACTCTCCTGCCGAGAACTCATGGGATAAATGATGTGATCTCCTTTTCCAGCTACTGCTATCCGAACTTGCTTGCCAGATTTGTCACGAAGCAATACCTGCATATCCTCCACTTCCAACACAGAATTCCCATCAATATGCGTGATCACATCACCTTCCTGAATTCCATAAGCAGGATGGCTCAAAGGTGATTTTTCGTCCGGATAGTCCGGATCACTTTGATAGATGTAGTCAATTTGGTATCCCTGTTCATTTTTGGAAAAGCGCGCACCCAGCATCCCAAATTGGATATTGTCATCTCCATCCCGGAGATCACCTCCACCCACTGAGGTGTGCAAAACAGAGAGTTCGCCAATCAACTCCCCAATCACATCCGAAAGCTCATTTCGGGTAGTTACTCGATCCACCAAAGGCATGTATTTTTCATGCATTTTATCCCAATCTACCCCATGCATCCCTGCATCGTAGAAATAATCCCGCTCCATTCGCCAGGCGTCGGTATAGATTTGCCTCCAGTCTTCTCGAGGGTCTATGCTGAATTTCCAGCCACTTAGATCCAATCTATTTTTTGATAAATCAGAAACGGGTGAAGTCCCCAATTCCACCAAGAAATGGTTCGACCCTTGTCTTAGCAAAGCGTATTTATTGTTGGCTGAGACCGCATAGCTGTTGATTTTGTCTGCGAAAACCTTCTGCTCAGCTTTTTCCGAAATCGGAGTCATCATCAAGGCAGGCTCATCATCATTGGATGCCCCGCCGCCATAATAAATACCTGGGCCCGGACCCACTCGATGGTAATACAAAGCCTTATCCGTCACAATCAGATTTTTATAATTTCCAGCTGGTACAGGAACCTCCTGCACTCGCTCCATCAATCCTTCTTCATCAATGGTTACCGTCACTGGACCTTCAGATTTCTTCTCTTCCGCTTTCAGTTCGTTTTTGGGAGTGAAAGGAGAAATCAAGCCCTTCTTCAAAGGAATGTGGTAAATCTTCATCTGCTTTTCCCAGAAAGGCTCTGGCTGTCGCTGCCCCCAAGGACTACCCACCTTGGTTTCGAAGTTCCTGTCAGAGAGGAAATAAACCCAGTTCCCATCTGCACTCCATTGTGGATTGAGGCTGTTGGTCCGGTCAGAAGTTAGCGTGACCCGCTTCCCAGAAGACGGATTAAATACAAATAGCTGAGTAAAAGTATTGGAAGCAGCCTGCCCATAGGCTAGCCATTGACTATCGGGAGACCAAGCCATGCTACCATGCAAGTCCTCATCTGTGAGATTGGCTTTGATGGCTTTTCCCGTGGAAAGATTACGAATCCAAAGGTCATTATTCAGATCGGTCCAAGCCAGCCACTTTCCATCCGGCGATGGAGTTAAGTTGAATCGCAGCGTGGTGCCATTTTCCGTCAACTGCTTTCCTTGGTCCAAACCCAAACCGGAATATTGATGGATTTCGAATTCTCCACTTTCATCCGAAAAAGTCAAAATATCCTTGGAATCTGTGGTGAAAACCGCATCCCGATAGCGAACGCCATCTTTTCGGCTTAGTCGAAGCATTCGCCCTTCTTTTGCAGGAAAGACAAAAACCCGGCCCCTAGCAGTCAAAGCAACCTTCTCTCCATTATTGGAAACCGAAATATTAGTGATGTAGGAGGCTGGGTTGTCCACCCATTTTTCGCGAAGCTGATCAAAATCCGAAACCAATCGAATGGCGATTTTTTCGGATTGCCCTTGTCCCAAACTCATCTGGTACAAATCGGCTCCTGAACGATAAACTAGCGTGTTTCCTGAAAGAGAATACTCTCGGACATCATAGGATTCTTCCTTGGTGTGCTGCTGAATATCCGAGCCATCGGTCTTCATCGACCAGACATTCTGAATGCCATCACGAGAAGAAATGAAGTAAACTCTACCTTGATGAAAAACCGGATGATGATCTTCCCCATCGTAATTCTGTGTGAGTTTGACGGCTTCAGGAGCTCCATCGCTGTATTTCCAGACTTGGCGAGCTGTCCCTCCCTTGTATCGCTTGGTTACATTGTTGTGGTAAGTAGGTCGCACAAAAAAGTAAGTATTGGATTCTCGATCAAAGCTCCCCTCAGCCGCCATTTCCAGAGGAAGCATTTCTTTTTCCCTAGAATTCATATCTACCACTACAGTACGCAGTCGTGGCAAATTGGAGTACTGGTTAGAAGTGTAGGCCACTTCCGATTCAGATTTCCAAGCTGTGGGAATGGAAGCAGCAGGTTCGTAAGTCAGTCTTTTGGGAAGACCTCCGGAAATCGGCATGACATAGACCTCAGTCGGACCTTCGTAGCTAGCCGCGTAGGCGACCCATTGGCCATCTGGTGAGATTTTGGGATCTGACTCGTCTCCTGGGTGAGTGGTCAGTCGGGTAGCCATCCCCCCGGAAAGTGGGGCCATCCAAATATCTCCCTCGGCTACGAAAACAACCGTGTTTTCATGCACATCGGGATGCATGAAATAGCCTGGAGTGGATTCCTGCAAAGCAGATGCAGGCCTTATAAAAAGCGAAAAGAGCAATAATGCAAGAAATGAAATTTTAAAATTCATAGCTGACTCATTTTGAATTGATTTCTGGAAAAAAGGTAGCTTAAAATTTCTATTTTCATCTACTGATTTACATGAAATACCTCTGGAAATGAATTTCGGAGAATATATCTTCTCCATTGCAGAAGAAAAGGGATAAGGAGCTATTTTTTCTGTCAATGTTTTTGTATTTTCCCAATTATTAAATGTTTTTAAATCTCATAATCAGCAATTTATATGCGATTTTTTGTAGAATTTACAGAAGACTTATTTTCTCTTTTTACCAGAAGTCAGAATCAGACAAGCACTAAAATCAATCCATGAGATTCAAAAATTTTTTCAGTGAAAAATTGGAGAAAACTCCTCTTTTAGACTTCACCCAGTACGGCAAAGTCTTGCTGTTTGGCGGCTTCTTTATTCTGGTGCTTGGTTGCCAATCAGAGTCAAAAAAAACTGTTACCAAAACCGATGATCTAGTAAAAGCTCCTATTCAAAGACTTTTGGATTTGGAAGAAGGGAATCAGCCAAGGGAGATAAAAGTCTCTTTTAGCAGCCTTCCAAAGTCCAGAATCCTAAATTTCAACAAGCCCAACAATGAAAAAAGGGCTATGCTTCCCATGCTTAGAGATGAGCAAGGGAACCCGATCCTGGACCAAGATTCCAACCCATTATTTTTAGGAGAAGGAGGAGTTTCACAGTTCAAAAAATATACTTCGGACGATGGACTCGCTTTGGACGGGGTGAATAGTGCCTTAGTGGACTCCCGAGGGCATATTTGGTTTGGAACCAATGGAGGAGGAGCGACTCGATTTGATGGATTGGACTTTTATACCTACACCGAAAATCAAGGCCTTGCCAGTAATATAGTCCGAAGTATGCTGGAGGATTCCAAGGGAAATATTTGGTTTGGAACCGTCGGCAGAGGAATCAGCAAATTCGACGGAAAGACCTTTGAAAACTTCGGCTATGACCAAATAGGCGACGATGTTATCTATTCGATCGTGGAAGATAGGGATGGCAATATCTGGTTTGGGTCTAGTGGAATCGGTGTAATTCGATATGACGGAGAGAACTTCACCACTTTGGATCAGTCCGATGGATTGGCAGGAGATGTGGTCATCAGCATGGCCAAAGACTCAGACGGGAATCTTTGGTTCGGGACGAATGGTGACGGATTGAGCCGGTTTGATGGAAGTACTTTCAAAACTTTCACAACTCAGGATGGCTTACCAAACGATCGGATTAGAGCAATCTATGCTGATGCGGATGGATTTCTTTGGATAGGAACTTTGGGAGGAGGGATCAGTAAATACGACGGAAAAGCTTTTCAAAACTTCAACAAAGCTGATGGTTTGGCAGGAAACGTAGTCAGAAGTATCATTTCGGATAAAAATGAACAAATCTGGATTGCCACCGAGACAGGAGTAAGCCGGTTTGATGGTAAGCGTTTTATCAGCTATACTACCGAACAAGGTCTTGCTAGTAACAGTGTCCTCGATCTGGCAAAGGATAGTCACGGGAATCTTTGGTTTTGTACAGATGGTGGCGGTGTCAGCCGATTGGATGGATTGGCTTTTACCAGCTTTACCAATCAACAAGGCCTGGCTGGCAATCTTGTACTTTCTGGCCTTCAGGACCGGGAAGGAAATCACTGGTTTGGCACAGCTGGATGGGGAGTGAGCAAGTATGACGGTAAGTCCTTTACCACCCTTTCTTCTGATCAAGGGCTATCCGGAGATGTGATCCATGCGATTTTGGAAGATGAAAATAATCGGATTTGGCTAGGAACAGGTGGGGATGGTGTATCAATTATTGAAGCAGATGTGGTGACCATCTTTGACAGTCAGTCTGGACTTCCCAGTGATGAGATTTTGTGCCTTACCCAAGACCGAAACGGTGCCATCTGGATGGGGACCTATGATGGGGTGGTTCGATGGAAAGATGAAACCTTAACTCATTATACAACTGACCAGGGAATCATCGGAAATGAGGTTCTAGATATCATTGAAGACCAAACCGGAGCGATTTGGTTTGGGGCAGTTGATGGCGGCATTACTCGCTTTGATGGGGAAAAATTCATCAATTTCTCTATGGATCAAGGCTTGATCGACAATGCAGTATTGCGATTGACCGAAGATGAGCTGGGTAATATTTGGATAGGTACCGGACATGGAGTAAGCGTTTTGTTTGTTGAGGACATCAAAACTTTAAGTGAAAGTCCTGACCATCTTCCCAACTTCTTATCGATCGATACCGAGCAAGGACTTCCTGATAATGTCATTCTTCAAATCACAGATCTACCAGGGCCAACAATCAGCTTGGGTACCAACCAAGGTTTGGCGATTTTTGATTTTGACCCTGATGCCGATAACCCCCTTCAAAACCTGAGTATTTTTAATTCGGAAACGGGCTATCCTGTCAAGGATTTAACTGATGGGGAAAATGCACTACTCCTTGATCGGGATGGGATTCTCTGGGCCGGTACCGGAAGCGTTAAAAATGGCTTGGTACGCTTTGACCTTTCCCAAAATGAGAGCAATCAAAGTCAACCCAAACTTTTACTGAAACAAGTCCGCCTAAATGAGGAAATAATTCCTTGGCAGTCTCTACAGAATGCAGAAAAGGTTTCTCCCGAGCTTCTAGCCACAGACCAACTCATCACTATCAAAAGAAGACTCAATCCCAGTGAAGAGAGTAATCTAAGCCGTAGATTCAAAGGGGTGAGTTTTGAAAGTGTGGATGGATTCTTCCCCATTCCCCAAAAGCTGGTTTTGCCTTATCGCCACAATCAAATCAATATCGAATACGGGACAGATGAATTGTCCAAACCTGACTTAATCGAATACCAATACCGGCTCAATGGCTACGAATCTGAATGGGGACCTGTCCTCAGACGTACCTCTGCCACTTTCGGAAACATTCAAGAAGGCAGCTACAAATTTGAAGTAAGGGCAAGAATCAAAGGCCCAATCGAAGATCAATCAGGAGAATGGACTGAACCGATCAGCTTTTCTTTCACTGTTCTTCCTCCTTGGTACCGCAGCTGGTGGGCCTATACGATTTATACCATTTTATTCTTGTCTTTGATTTATCCCCTTCATTTGTACCAACGGAACCGGGTGCTGAAAGCAGAAAGAGAAAAAGCCAAAGAACGAGAACTTGCCCATGCTCGGGAAATCGAAAAAGCTTACAAGGACCTTGAGTCTGCACACGAAAACCTCAAGTCAACACAATCACAACTGATTCAGGCCGAAAAAATGGCCTCACTTGGGGAGCTCACCGCAGGAATAGCTCATGAGATTCAGAATCCCTTGAATTTTGTCAAAAACTTCTCTGAAGTAAGTCATGAGCTGGTCGAGGAGATGTATGAGGAAATCGAATCCGGGGATTTTGAAGAGGCGAGAAATATTGCCAAGGACGTAAAGGAAAATATGGATCGCATCGCCACTCACAGCATGCGAGCGGACGCCATCGTCAAAGCCATGCTCCAACACTCCAAGGCAAGCATGGGCACCAAAGAGCCCGTTGATATCAATATGGTTGCAGATGAATCCATTCGACTTAGCTACCATGGAATCCGTGCAAAAGAAAAGGATTTCAAGGGTGAATACTATAAGGAGCTTTCCGAAAAGCTACCCCAGCCAGAAGTGATCAGGCAGGAAATCTCCCGAATTCTGATCAATATGTGTAACAATTCCTTCTATGCAGCCCAAGAAAAAGCCAAGCAGAGCAAGGATCCTGACTTTATCCCGAAAGTGAAAATCAGTACGCATAAAGTCAAAAAGGGTATTGAAATTAAAATTTCTGATAACGGAACAGGCATTCCTCAAGACATCATCGGTAAAATATTTCAACCCTTTTTTACCACCAAGCCAACTGGACTCGGAACAGGTTTGGGGCTGTCTCTGAGCTATGATACCATTAAGTCTTATCAGGGTGATATAAGTGTTGAAAGTCAGACGGGTGAGAATTCTAGCACGACTTTTACTATATTTCTTCCAGTAAAACCCAAAAAAACCACCTAGCCTATGAATCTCGGATTCATTCTTTTGATTTTGTTGTACTATCTGCAACGTTCCATGGGACCTATTGAGGTGTCTCAGGAATGGAAGCGTATCATCAAAGGGGGGATGGCTGTTGCGGGTATTTTATTGACTATCGCGAAACTAGGGATAGGGTATATATCTCCACTAGCAGGGATGCTCAATTTTATTTTGGGAGGAATCATCGTTTATGTGACCATTCGAAACCCAGAACTGCAGCACCGAAAAGGAATGATATACGCTTGGTTGCCGATTATGGCCATCATGGTATTGGAGACCATTACCGAAATGATCAGCTCAAGTCTTTACAACTCCCTTGAAATCTACTTCGAAAGTGCTGGAGGCTTTGCCATTTTATGGGCTATTGTGATGTGGATCAATAATACCAAGCAGCGCAAGGCACTGGAAAAAGAAAAGCAAAAAGCCCTTGAAAAAGAGAAAGAATACAAAATCACCGAGGCACTCAAAACCCAACTCGAAAAACAAGTAGCCGAACGTACGACCGAACTCACCAAACAGAAGAATGAATTGGTCAAGGCACTTGACGAGCTCAAAGCTGCTCAGACACAACTAATTCACGCTGAGAAAATGGCCTCGCTCGGGGAACTGACAGCAGGCATAGCCCATGAAATCCAAAACCCGCTCAACTTTGTCAACAATTTCTCCGATGTCAGCACCGAATTGATCGAAGAAGCCAAAGAAGAATTGGCCTCCGGCAATCAAGAGGAGGCGATTGAAATCCTGAGCGATCTTAAATCCAATCTGGAAAAAATCATGGTGCACGGGAAGCGGGCAGACTCCATCGTCAAAGGAATGCTGCTCCATAGCCGAAGCAGTACGGGACAGAAAGAGCCAACCGATATCAATGAATTAGCCGACGAATATTTGCGGCTTTCTTACCACGGACTTCGAGCCAAAGACAAATCCTTCAATGCGGATTTTAAAATAGAAACCGACGATAGCTTGGAGAAAATAAACGTAGTCCCAGGAGATGTGGGTCGAGTACTTCTCAACTTGATCAACAATGGGTTTTATGCAGCAGATGAAAAGAAACGTGAGCTCAATCAGAAAGGAGTAAATGACTTTCTTCCCTCAGTGATTGTAAAAACACATGCGACCAATTCAGGAGTAAAAATCACTGTACGAGACAATGGAAAAGGAATTCCTACTTCTATTCAAAATAAAATCTTCCAACCTTTCTTCACTACCAAGCCCACCGGAAAAGGGACAGGCTTGGGCCTATCCATGAGCTATGACATCATTACCAAAGGCCACAATGGAAGACTTGAAGTAAAAAGTAAACCTGATGAGTTTACTGAATTTGAAATATTTATCCCAAAAAATGAATCCTAATGAAAATCCTTATAGTAGATGATGAAAAGGATGTAGAAATGCTTTTTCGCCAAAAATTCAGAAAAGAAGTGAAAAGCGGGATGCTCGAATTGGCTTTCGCATTTTCAGGAGAAGAAGCCTTACAAGTTCTCGGGTCAGAACACCCTCCGAAAGTAGTCTATGTTTTTTCTGACATCAATATGCCTGGAATGAATGGCCTGGAACTCTTGGAAAACATCAAGCAGCAATTCCCTCATATTCAGGTAAGTATGATCTCAGCCTATGGAGATTTGCAGAATTATGAAAAAGCGATGGAATCAGGGGCGAAAGAGTTTTTTACCAAGCCTATAGATTTCACCACTCTGAAAGCAGAAGTGAACAAATTGATCGAAAGACACAATTAATAATAAAATGGTCAAAATACTCGTAGTTGATGATGAAGCTGATCTCGAAATTCTGATCAAACAGAAATTTCGAAAACGCATCCGTGAGGGGGAGATGGAGTTTTCATTTGCCCTGAATGGTCGGATTGCATTAGAATTGCTGGAAGAAAATCCCGATATAGATTTGATTCTCAGCGATATCAATATGCCCGAAATGGATGGACTTACGCTTCTCTCAAAGGTAAAGGAAAAACACTCCTTACTGAAAACTGTCATCATCTCTGCCTACGGGGACATGGAAAATATCCGCACAGCCATGAATCTCGGTGCTTTTGATTTTATTACCAAGCCGGTAGACTTCAGAGATCTGGAGATCACTCTCGAAAAGACCATTCAATACCGAAACCAGATCAAATCCACCTTAAAGGCACTGCGAGAAAATAATATTTTGAAGATGTATGTGGACGAAACGGTCCTAAACTTCAT
This sequence comes from Algoriphagus marincola HL-49, assembly GCA_001314815.1. GTDB lineage: Bacteria > Bacteroidota > Bacteroidia > Cytophagales > Cyclobacteriaceae > Algoriphagus > Algoriphagus marincola_A. The sequence goes on along the minus strand of LJXT01000039.1, from coordinate 17,385 downwards.
GGGAAATAAAGAGCTAGAGTCTAGCTTGATGGAAAATGAAGTGATCGAAGCATCGGTGGCATTTATTGACTTGGTGGCTTTCACCAAGATCTCCGAAAATGAAGAACCAAATATCGTAGTGGGTCTTTTGAACGACTATTTCGATCTCATGGTCAAAGAAATCATCGAGGAGGCTGGCAGCGTGGATAAGTTTATCGGAGATGCCGTGATGGCTGTTTTTCAGGGTGAAAATCACTTTTCCAGAGCCTTACGAGCCAGTCTGGCGATTCGATCAAAAATCAATGAAATGCCAGTTTTTTCGGAAGAAAACAATTTTAAACCCCAGGTCTCCATCGGCGTAAATCCGGGCGAAATGGTATCAGGGAATATTGGGTCCAAATCGCTTAGAAGATTGGATTATACCGTCATCGGAGATGCTGTGAATGTGGCTGCCCGATTGCAAACTGCAGCCAAGCCCGGTGAAATATTAGTATTAGAAAAAAATGCGGCTCCCTACATGACCGAGTTCAGTTTCCGTGAGATTGGGGAGATCAAAATGAAAAATAAAACCCACCCAGTAAAAGTTTTGGAGGTTGTCTCAAGTATTAAATAATATACCATACTTAAAACTAGTCTGGTAAAAAAAATCAGCTAATCATTTGTTATTTTATTTTATTTTATTTTATTTTATTTTATTTTATTTTATTTTATTTTATTTTATTTTATTGAAACTAAATTCAATATATCATGAAAACATTTAAAGTAATTTTGTTTTCGGCAATCATTTTTGTTGCCATGAGTTTTCAATTAAACGCTCAATCTACTTGTGACACAGTACCTGATCCAGGTCAAACAGTGGGAAAATGCATGATCATACGAGATAAGGGAGGAGATCTTGCCAGTTGTAATCCAATTAATGATGGAGAAATCTGTTTTTATGGAGAACCAGTAATTGGAGGTTAAAAAATTATAGTTTTATTATCAATTCAATGTTAGTGCATTGCACTAGCATTGAATCTCCCGTTCTATACGTCCTAATTTTATTACCTATGAGAGAAATTATATTCATTTATCTTATTTTAATATCGTTCTCCTGCACAAATGGAAAGGCAGATAAAGCAAACCAAGAAAATACCTTCAAATCAAAGTCGCTTTCTTTAGCTGAAAACTATTCACTACCATTAGATGCAGAAACTCCTCTTTGGAATTACTATAGCCAGCATGCGGAAATAGACGGCAAGCCAAAACTAATTTGGTTTAATCCAAATAGATACTCAATCGACTATTTTGACATCCAATCCCAAACATTGGAGAGAAAAGTTAAAATTGATCAAAATGGACCTAATGCAATCCCCGGTATGGGCTTAAATTCTTCCATTAAATTTATCAATGAAGACACAGTTGTTTTATATAGTGGACCGCTTAGACAGATTTTTCTTAGCGATATTTCAGGTGAAGCTTACAAGAAGATTGATTTAAGCGATTACCCTTCTGGCTTTGGTTCTATAGCATTAAATACTTCTATAGCTTATCGAAAAGGAAGTGTTTACATGCAAGTTTTACCAATTATGCCTATAGAAATCCCAGAAAATTTTAATCCAAAGTATAACAAAATCGCTAAAATAGACCTTTCTGATGGATCGGTTAAAGAGTTTGAAATAGATTATCCTGAGGTCTACTCTGACAAAAATATTTCTCAACAATTGAAAATGATGAGCATCATCTATAATGATAAGATTGATAAATTCGTCATTAGCTATCCCTTATCTGATGATTTATACGTGACGGATTTTGAATCAGGAGTCAAGCGCTATCCTGCATCCAGTGAATTAGTTGGGGAGGTGATTCCGATAGATCGAAGAAACTCAGAAATAGAACCGGCCAGAATCCAAAACTCTTATTATTGGATGAATGATTGTTATGAAGGATTAATTTTTGATGAAGAGAATGAACTATATCTAAGAACAGTAAGAAAAGGGATCACTCTTGAACAGCTTAATAATCGAAATTTCGTGACAGATACGCAAATATTGATATTTAATAAAGACTTTGAACAGGTAGAACAAATAAATGAAAGAGGGCCAACTTTTGATTATTCATTCTTTTTTGACAAAAAATTTTATTGGAATAAAGATATCCAGAAGTACAATTTAGAAGCGGGAAATGAGGATGAAATTTTCTTCCAATCCAGAGACCTACCCTTTTAACCCATCCCTAACAGAAATCATTTCTTTGTAAGACTAAGAATTATTGGGCAAAGCCAAAGAATAACAGTAGATTAATGCTTCTTAACTTTGACCCGAATGAGAAAATCTCAAACCTTAGCACTCATGCTATTCTCAAGTTCAATTTTGAGCTTGAGCTCCTTTGTTACAAAGCCAAACGTGGCTGTAGAAAACTTTAAAATAAATACCTTAGTCCAATCTGATAGCACCTCCAAGGACTCTCTAGATTACCCTAAGTTCAAAGAGCTACCGCTGAAGCCGGAGCGGGAGGTAAAATTCACTACAGCTGAAGGCACCTGGATGAGTGTCGATGTTAGCCCGGATGGAAAGACTATTGCCTTTGATCTGATGGGAGATATCTACACGATTCCTATGGAAGGTGGCAAAGCTACCCCCATCACTACAGGAATAGCCTACGAGACTCACCCTCGATTTTCACCTGATGGAAAGAAAATTCTCTTTACGTCAGACCGAGCCGGAAACGATAATCTCTGGTACATCGATACTGAGAAAAAGGATACTGTTCAAGTCACGAAGGATAAAACCGGAGACGTACCAAGTGCGGACTGGACTCCGGACGGAGAGTACATTGTCGTAGCCAAGGGCCGTAGAATCACCAAGCTCTGGATGTATCACAAAGATGGCGGAGGAGGTATTCAGCTCAATCCTGAGCCATCTTCTATGAAGACGATCGATCCCTTTGTCAGCGCTGACGGCAAGAAAGTTTACTTTTCTCATCGGACCGGTTCTTGGAATTACAATGCCCTACTCCCTCAGTATCAAATCGGTACTTATGACCTAGAGGAAGGGCATATCACCAGCATCACTTCCCGCTATGGTTCAGCTTTCACCCCAACCCTATCTGACGATGGAAAGTGGATGGTCTATGGCTCCCGCTGGGATGATAAGACAGGACTGGTCATCCGAGACCTTCAGTCTGGTGACGAAAAGTGGCTAGCCTACCCCGTGCAGCGGGACGAGCAGGAATCCATTGCGCCACAGGGCGTACTTCCAGCCATGGCTTTCACTCCGGATAGCCAACATGTCATTGCCTCCTATGGAGGAAAGCTCTGGAAGATTCCTGTAGATGGTTCAGAAGCCATGGAAATCCCATTCGAAGCAGAGGTGAAGCTCGCAATGGGGCCTCGGCTTTATTTCAATTATGAGATAAAAGATTCCGCTAAACTAGCCACCCAAATCCGGGATGCGGTTCCATCTCCTGACGGAAAAAAGCTAGCATTCACCGTTTTGAACAGATTGTATGTCATGGATTTTCCGGATGGAAAACCTTCCCGGGTGAGTGAGCATAATTTTACCGAAGCCATGCCTTCTTGGAGCCCTGATGGCAATCAATTGGTTTTTACCACATGGGACGAAAATGAAGGAGGACATTTGTATAAAGCTTCCTTTGGCCGTAATGGAACTATCAGCAGACTAACGGCTGAAAGTGCCTTGTATATGGGACCTGTCTGGGGTCCAAATGGAAAAATTGTAGTCTTCAAAGGGGATAAACGCCTCATGGAAGAATCAGAAGGCCCTGGCATCAGTGGTGCAGAGTCAGTTTTGGGCTGGATACCAGCAGCAGGAGGCTCACTACGGACGATCAAAGAAGCTAGAAATATCGGCAATGCCCACTTTACCCAGGATACGAGCAGAATCTACCTAAACGGTCCCGGAGGTTCACTGATGAGTATCAAATGGGACGGTACTGATGAAAAAACCCATGCCAAAATCACAGGAATCACACCTTTCGGTTCGGTATTGGACCCACATGAAAATCACGATCATGAAAGTCTAAATGACTTCCGCTATGTGATGGGTAAGCCTTTTTCCAATGCAGCGGCACTAAACTACTGCATGCTACCGGAAGGAGCATCAGCGCAAGAACCTCAGATGCGTCCATCTAGTGCCAGCTCCATCCTTATGGCACCAAAAGGAAACAAAGCCATCGCACAGATCAATAATAATGTCTACGTCGTCACGATTCCTCAGGTGGGGAAAACACCTACCATCAATGTAGCCGATCCAAAATCAAGCAGTTTTCCTTCCAGACAACTGACCGAAATCGGCGGGGAGTGGCCTGCTTGGGAGGCTAATGGGGAGAAAATCCACTGGTCCCTTGGCAATGGTCATTGGGTCTATGATTTGACACGAGCAGAGGCAATCGAGGATTCTGTAGCAGCAGCCAAAAAATCCAAAATGCTGGCAGATGCAGACAGTGTATCTACACTCAAAGCTAAAGGTGAAGAAGCTGTGAAATTGGCGGATTCGCTGGCAAAAGCAGAGAAAAAACGAATTGACTCCCTATTCAAAGCAGATAAGGCGCTTGCAAAAGCAGATAGCATTTATAAAGCTGAGCAAAAGGAAAAAGAGAGCTACAAACCTGAGGAATTTCAAGTGAAGGTCTACTTCGATAGAGACATTCCTAAAGGAAAAATCCTTCTGAAAAATGCTCGCATTGTAACCATGAAAGGTGCAGAAGTCATTGAAAATGGAGATATACTGATCGAAGACAACCGAATTTTGGAAGTTGGGAAAACAGGTACTCTTGATTCTTCTGGAGCCGAGGTAATCGATATCACCGGTAAAACTGTCACTCCAGGATTTGTGGACACGCATGCTCACATGTGGCCAACTTGGAATCTTCACAAAAACACAGTATGGATCTACGCGGCCAACCTAGCTTATGGAGTGACAACAACCAGAGATCCTCAGACTGCGACTACCGATGTACTAACCTATGCTGACATGGTCGATGCAGGAATGATTCCCGGGCCAAGAGTATATTCAACAGGACCTGGTGTAGGCTTCTGGATGTACAACCTAAAATCCCTAGAACAGACTAAAAACGTCCTCAAGCAATACTCGAAGTACTACAATACGCAATACATCAAAATGTATCTGGTCGGCAACCGTCAACACCGACAGTGGGTCATCATGGCTGCTAAAGAGCAGAAACTTATGCCTACCACTGAGGGAGGGTTGGACTACAAACTCAACATGACCCAGCTATTCGATGGGTATCCGGGCCATGAGCATGCGATCCCAATCTACCCACTATACTCGGATGTGACTCGAACCATTGCAGAAAGCAAAATGGCTGTCACCCCAACCTTGCTAGTGGCCTATGGTGGACCTTGGGCAGAAAACTACTTCTACACGACAGAAAGCCCTCTTCACGATCCGAAGCTTAATCGCTTTACTCCTTACACAGAGATGAATTCTAAAGCTAGACGTAGAGTGGGAAGCCTCGGAGGCTGGTTTGCTCCTGAAGACCATGTATTCGAAGATCATGGCAGAGGAATCAATGATATCGTCAAGCAGGGCGGACTGGCAGGGGTAGGATCTCACGGTCAGCTGCAGGGGCTTGGATATCATTGGGAGCTATGGACTGTGGCAAGCGGTGGTATGAGTAATTTGGACGCATTACGGACTGCTACAATTCTAGGTGCGGAGGCCCTTGGATTGGATCAGGAGTTGGGTAGTATCGAGAAAGGAAAGCTAGCGGACTTAGTGATTCTTTCAGAAAATCCCTTGGACAACATCCGAAACACCAATACCATCAGCCATGTGGTCAAAAACGGGCGTATTTACGATGGAAATACCTTGGATGAAATCTATCCCAACCCAAGAAAGTTGGATATCAGTTCTTGGACTAAAGAAGCCCCAAAAGTGACTACTTCGCTTCAACATTAAAAGATAGAAGCCGATCCGAAGATCCTTTTAGGGTCGGCGCTTTCTTATAATCAAGCTCGAGAGACCAAAAATAAATAAGGTCTTACTTGCTAAACTACTAAATAATTATTTTCTTAAAAGATCAAAAATTTTGATATTGAAGACTTATCTGCAATTATTGCCTTAAATAGTGAAGGTATTTTTAATTAAATCTAAAGGATGAAGCAGTCATCACAGCAAAAAATAGATTGGGCTTCCATCCTTTCACCACAATCCTTGGTTTACACCATTTGCGGCGTTGCTCTTGCGGCGATAGCCTTAGAAGCCTTTATGCTTCCCAATAAATTTTTGGATGGTGGCGTGACGGGTATTGCCATTTTGGTCAATCTAGGTTTTGGGATAAATCTTAACTTACTTTTGGTGGTATTGAATCTTCCATTCCTTTTTATGGCTTGGAAAATAATCGGAAAGACTTTCGCAATCCAAAGTGGATTTTCGGTATTTCTCCTGACGATTGTTCTTCACTTTTTGGAAGTACCCACTGTAACGGAAGACAAGGTACTAATCGCCGTATTTGGGGGGTTCTTGATGGGGACAGGCATTGGACTGATTATTCGCGGAGGAGGATTGATTGATGGATTCGAGGTTGTGACAGAGTATTTTCACAAAAACTCTGCACTTTCTGCCAGTGAAATCACAGTCTTCTTGAATTCACTGATTATGCTATCCGCTGCCTTCGTATTTGGCATCGAGCCTGCCATGTATTCCATACTGACTTATTTCACAGCAATCAAGACAACTGACTACGTGGTTGAGGGCTTTGAAGAGTATACCGCATTAACAATTATTTCGAAAGAGCACGAATTGGTCAAAGAATTGATAGTAAAGGATTTTAAAAAGGCTATCTCCGTTTACAAAGGCGAGCGAGGTTACCTTCCTGATACCTTTCATATCCATCATCCCTGCGATATTATCATGACAGTGGTGACACGGCTAGAGGTCCATCGAATGAAGCTTGCTATTCAAGAAATTGACCCAAAGGCCTTCTTTTATGTACAAACTATCAAAGAGGTAAAAGGTGGAGTCGTCAAACAAGTGGGAAAAAAGCACGTATGATTGATTTTGAAAAAATAAAGCAACAAATCCATCATGATATTCTGGATCAACTTCCCGAATACTTGACCTATCATAATCCTGCCCATACGGAATATGTAATAGAAAAGTCTCTATTTCTGGCTGAGGTAGAAAATGTAAACAAAAAGGATAAAGAACTGCTTCGTCTAGCCGCCCTTTTCCATGATACCGGATTTATTGAAAATCCAAAAAATCATGAGGAGATTGGATGTGGAATCGCCACTGACTATCTAGGTGATATCATTTCCAAAGAAGACCTGAAGAAAATCCATGGAATGATTATGGCAACCAAAATTCCCCAAAGCCCCACCAACCAATTGGAGCGTATCATCGCAGATGCGGATTTGGAATATTTGGGCACGGATGATTTCGAACGGCAAGGAAGTGCACTTTTTGAAGAACTCAAGCATTTTAACCCTAATTTTTCAGAGCAGGCCTGGAATGAATTGCAACTGACATTTTTGGAAAAGCATCACTACCATACGGAGTATTGCAAAAAACATCGAACCCCCAAAAAACAAGAAAATCTGCAATCTGTCAAAAAGACCCTAGGCTTGGTTTAGGACTTTACCGCTCGATAGATCAAATCAAAAACCTCGGTCGGTTTGATTTTTTTGGCCTTTACCAACTCTACGGATCCTACCAATATGGGTTTGTCCTCGTCCTCTTCGGGAATTCGACCATGCGAACCTTTCACTAGCTCCGCTTCCAATGGAATCACATCCATCAGATACCGGAATCCCAGTTTTTTCTTAAGCACCTTTGAGCCCACTTTCAATAGCGGCAATTTAATTTTCGGATCTAAAAACAATTCCACAGGATCATATCCGGGCTTTCGATGAATATCCACGCAGCGCGCATAGTCGGGTGCTTTTTCATCATCCAACCAAAAATAATACGTAAACCAGGAATCAGAGTCAGCCACCACTACCAAATCACCTGAGCGATCATGATTTAACCCATATTCCTTTTGAGCCTCCTTGTCCAAAACTTTTTCAATTCCAGGCGTATTTTCCAAGAGGCTTTTTACCTGATCGTAGACCCTTTTGTCTTGAATATGCACGTGAGCGATTTGGTGATCAGCAATGGCAAATGCCTGAGAAGTGCCAGCGTCCAAGGTTTCGAGACCCAATTCATTCTTCACCTGAACCCAACCTGCAGACCTCAGCAGTCTGTTGATATGGATGGGTTGGGAAACATTGGTGATCCCGTACTCGGAGAGAAGAATGACCTCGGTACCCTGATTTTCGAAATAGGTAATCAAGTCTTTGGCCACCAAATCCACCTCTTCAAGTAGCTTACCGATCTTTTCAAAATCCAGCCCATACTTCTGCAGTCCATAGTCCAGATGGGGAAGATAGACCAAGTTTAAGGTCGGCTTGTACCAATGATCTACTTTCTTGGCCGCCTCCGCTATCCAGTCCGTGGAAGTAATATTGGCATTGGGACCCCAAAAGGAAAAGAGCGGAAAAGTCCCCAATTCTTCCTGTAATCGATCCCTCAGATCCATGGGTTGGCTATGGCAATCCGGGAGTTTTCGCCCATCAGCAGGATAAAGCGGCCGTGGAGTCACTGCGATATCGACTGAAGAGTACATATTGTACCACCAAAACATATTCGCGCAGACAAATTCCGGGTTTTCTGCTTTGAGCTTGTCCCAAATTTTAGGTCCCTGAACTAAACGATTGGACTGTCTCCAAAATTTGATTTCGCATTCATCCTGAAAATACCATCCATTCCCGACGACTCCATTCTCAGCAGGCATTTTTCCTGTCAAATACACCGATTGAGCGGAACAGGTCACAGCTGGTAAAACGGGCTCGATGATGGCCTTTCGCTTACTTTCTATCCAACTTTTGAGAAAAGGCGTATGCTCGCCAATTACGCGGGATGAAAGTGCTACGATATTTAGGACGACGGTTTTTTTCATTTCATTTCAACTCAATTATTCTTTAAATTCTTGCTCAATATCCTCAATTTGAGGAAGTTCTGACCTGAGCTCTTCTGGGATAACTTTAGAAATTTGATAATCTGAAATTCCAAAAGCATTTGAGAACCCTTTCAAACTATATTCAGCTACCACATCATTTTTTCCTTTGCAAAGAAGTAACCCAATGGTTTCATGATCATCTTTTGATTTTAAGTGGTCATTCGCAAGGTTTACATAAAAATTAAGTTGACTCGCGTCTCCAGGTTGGAATTCTCGAGCTTTTAATTCTACTACCACATGACATTTTAATCTGGTGTGATAAAAAACAAGGTCCAGGAAAAAATCCTTTCCTCCAATTTCAAAGTGCATTTGCCTACCTATAAAAGCAAAACCTTTCCCTAGCTCTAACAAGAATTTTGTGACATGATTCGTTAATTGCTCCTCAATATTTCGCTCATCTGCCTTTTCTTTTGCATTAACAAAGTCAAAAATATATGGATCTTTTAGTAGGTAGTTGGCAAAATCAGATTGTACAGGAGGCATGGTACTTTTAAAGTTCGAAAGCTTCTTCGATTTCACCTGACGTTCAAACAATCCGCTTTCAATCTGAAAAATCAGGGTATTTCTACTTACACCCTGATCGATTGTATTATGAATATACCACAACCTTTTCCCTAAATCAGGTTCTTTATCCAATAATACGACATGGTGAGACCAGGAAACCCTGGAAATAATCGAGTCATAAAAAAATTGATCATCAATTTGTGCAACAGGTTGTTGCACAATTTCATTTGTTGCTATTTGTGCAATAAGTTGTTGCACAATTTCTGTAATTATTTTTAAGACCTTATCCTGCTCTAGAATAGAAGCCAATAGTTTTTCTGATGCAATATTTAGACTTTTTATTACAGGTACCTGATACTCCAAAGCGAATTTTCTCATGTATTTGAGATTTCTCGGAGAAAACCCTTTTTGATTAGGCAGCTCTTTTTTTAGGTCAGCGCTTAACAAATCAATCACTTTTGCACCCCAGCCTTCTATGGTTTGATGGTGTAAAATCAGATGCCCCAACTTCCAATAAAGATAAAGTAACTCCTTATTGGAAGCTGTTAACAGCTTAATCTGAGCTTCACTTATTTGTTGTTTTGCAAGAGCAAGAAGTGAGGAATAATCCTTTTCCATCTAGTGAGTAGAATTGATTACTGATATTGAATGTAAAAAATCATTTGTCAATTATTGATTGCATAGCTCAGTTTTCTATACTTCTTAAGTCATTATAAATCAGATTTGAGACATACTAACCCAACCTTTCCAATACCCAACTCAACTCACGACTGATTGATTCGTCTAGTCTGACTTGCATATCGGCAGGCAAAACTTCCCAAGTGTAGGTCTCCACCTCTAAATGCTGACATAAGGCTGGATTTTGCTTCAAGTATTCCAAAACTTCGACAATTTGGGAATGGGTGGAAAAGAATTGCCCATATTTTTCAACAAAGAGCGGCACGTGGAAGTGGATTCTCCATTCATTTTCTACTGCGCTGTCAAGTTGCTCCAAAGCCTCAGGCAAATCTGAATAGGAAACCAAGTCACCATCCATTTTTCTACCCACCACTTGGTGCAGGTAGGTGGATTCAGCAAATGCTTCCAATTGATTTCGAATGGCATTTCGGTCCTGCTCCAGCTTAACTTGCAAGGCCGCTGATACTTGTATTTTCCCTACTTTAATCCCTGCTTTCGCAAACTTCTCAAAGGTTACTTCCGGCTTTTCATAAACGATCGCAAAATGGCAGACGTCGTAACAAACCTGAATATAACGGTGAATAAGTTCCTTTGCCTTTTCAAGGCTAAAGCCATACTGATACACCAAGAAATCTGCTCCCTTTGTCAACATCCAATCTTGGAAAAACCAGATCATCTCATCCGAATTTTCTAAAATCCCATCCGGCTCAGGCTCAATATCCAAATGCAAATATTTACCAGTCTCTCGTTCGATCTTTTCCAACTCAGCGACCACTTCTGCAAAATTTTGAACAGCAGTTTCCAATGCTGTTTCGGTCGATTTTTTATTCGGAAACCAATACCTGTAGGAAACGGGCGAAGTGGAAATCCCTCCTTCTTGACCGCTAGGAAGTAATTCAGCCAGGAGCCTAAAACTCCGGATGGTATATTCTTTCCGTTCCTTAGTCGTCCAGTCGGGTTGATGAACCTGGTCTTTGACTCTTGTATAATGAAAACTTCCGTAAGGAAAACAATTGAGCGTGAAAACATAGGCATTTGCTGACTCAAGCCATTGCTGAAAAGCCTTCAGGTTTTCCGGATTTTGCAGTTCCAAGCTAGCCTCATGAGATAGGCGCAAACCAATTCCAAAAGCTCCTTCCCAACTCAGGTTTTGGCGTACTTGAGGGATGTACTTTTTTAGATTTTCAAAAGTCTCTTTCCAGCTTTCTCCGGGATGAATATTGCTACAGTAGCTCAGATGAAAGTCCCCAATATGCATAAATCAATGATTTTTGATTGTTCGGTTTTCCTCTTCCAGTAGTTGGATTGCTGATTGAATAAGATTTTCATCCATTTCGTGCACCTCGACTCCTTTACCAAGCCCCTCCAAGAGCATAATCGTCAACTGACCTCCCAAATGCTCCTGAAATTCCCGCAGGCCTTGAATGAGATTTTCGCCAGAAAGCTCAGGCTCATAAAGCGAGAAGCCTAAAGTTCGAATCACTCCAAAAACCCGATCCAAATCCTCCTTGCTGATCCATCCCAATAGATGGGAATAACAAGAATCCAAGGCAATGCCAATAGCGACAGCCTCCCCATGCCGAACACGATATTGGCTGAGATGCTCGAGCTTATGGGCCGCCCAGTGTCCAAAATCCAAGGGGCGGGAAGAACCGAATTCAAAGGGATCCTTTCCTGCAATATGGTCCATATGCATCTGCGCACACCGAATGATTTGAGCTTTCATCGGTTCCATTTCTCTTTTGGAAAGAGCCAATGCTTCCTTTTCCAGCCATTCGAAAAAACTCAAATCCTTAATCAAAGCGACTTTCAGTGCCTCAGCTATCCCTGCTCGCCAATCTCGATCATCGAGCGTCTTCAAGAAATTAAAGTCATTTAGGACGGCCACAGGAGTGGTGAAAGTACCGAGGTAATTCTTCTTTCCGAAGTAGTTGATGCTGTTTTTTACACCTACCCCAGAGTCATTTTGAGAAAGTACAGTCGTCGGGACACGAACCAATCGGATCCCACGATGTGAAATAGCAGCTGCAAAGCCTACCATGTCCAAAACAGCCCCACCTCCAATAGCCACGATATAAGAATGACGGTCAATCCCAAACTCATGAGTTGCCTCCACTACCTGATGGTAGACTTTTGGATTGTTCTTACAGACTTCTCCTCCAGGGACAATCAAGGGGTCTGCACAAAGGAAAAAGCGGTCTTTAAAATGTGTGGCGTAAGATTTAATCTTTGAAATCAAATCCGGAAAAGCTTCCGCTACCCCACTATCTATGACGAAATAGGTTTTGACAGGCTTCCCTTTTTCGAGAACATCGACAAATTGGGTATTTGCAAGCGAAAAGAGGTCTTCAGTAAAGCACACTGGATACTGAAACGAAACCGAGAAGGACTGCTGCAAAATTGTATTCATACAGGGATAATAGGTCTGAGCAAGCGAAAGTTTCGCAAAGGCATCATCTAGGTGACAGCGAAGGCTTTGGCCAAGCCCAAAGATAAGGGCAAAAGCGCTAGAATCACGAGCCCGATCATCCAACCTTCAAAGGCCACAGCAAGGGAAGCATTCACGATAATCAATGAAATAACGGCAGCTTTGACGGATTTTCCGATAAATTGAGGTGATTGGGTCCGAATAGCTCTGATAAGCGGTGGAAAAATCATGTAGGATAGCAGCGCCAAAAATGGAATCACCTGCCAAAAATCACTTGTCTGAATTTTTGCGGTAAAAAAGATTACCATAATGATAAAGGTATACATCCCAAACCCACCAAAAAGAGCTTTACGGTTTTTGCCGTGCACTTCTCCTCTACTCACCATGGTAATGGCTGCAACGTAGATCAGTGGTAAGAGACCAATCGGCCATATTTTGCTCAAAACTTCAGGCGCTACCGCCACTCCCATCAGCAAGTTCCCGGCCCGACAAAGCCCCATATTGATCGGTCCAAAGATTGTTTGATGCTTACCCCAATAGTCATACAGCAAAGCGCAAAAAGCCACAGAAATTGCTAAAATTCCTGCTAAATGGTTTACTTGAAAGGCGGCTAAGACTCCTCCTAAAAGTAGCAATGAGGACATCAGAATCGCTCCGTTTTTTGATGCTCTTCCACTTGGAATTGGCCTTTCGGGTCGCTCTATGGCATCCAAGCCAGCATCAGCAATATCATTGAAAGCTACGCCACCCGCATAAAGCCCGATGGTACTCAAGGAAAGCCAAAGCAAATTTTGCCAAAAGTCTCCCGACCCTTGTTCCCAATTTGAAATCAAGTAGGACCAACCCCCGGCAATGGCAAAACCTGCCCAAATATCCGCAATTGCTGTCACCACATTGGCTGGACGGGTGAGTTGGAGATAGGCGAATAGCTTGCTTGCCATGAATCAGTTTTCTACCCGATCAGAAGGCCCCTCCACTCTTGGAACCTGCCCTCCCCGAAGTACGGAATTACCCCCCATTTTCTTAGTCTGATCGATAGGTGGAGCCTTCAACCAATCATCTTCGTGCATTTGCCCAGAAAGTGAAAATGCAGCAAGCGCATTTTTATAAGTGACTAGCTGAACATGCTCTTCAGGAATTCCCATTTTTCGCATCAGATCGGCAGTTTTGGGCACTGCCAAAGGATCAGAAATCCCCCAATCAGCAGCAGAATTGACAATGATTCGTTCAGGTCCATACTGCTTGACGATTTCCACCATTCGCTCCGAACCCATCTTGGTGTGCGGATAAATGGTAAATCCCGCCCAATATCCACGATCCAAGACCTCCTTGACAGTCTCTTCATTGTTATGGTCGACGATAATCCATCCCGGATCCATCCCATGCTCCTCCGCCACATCCATGGAGCGGTAGGTCCCCTTTTTCTTATCCCGGTGAGGAGTGTGTATCAAAACAGGCAAATCCACTTCTTTGGCTAATTCGAGTTGCTCACGATAGAACCTATCCTCAGCTTCTGTCTGATCATCATAGCCGATTTCTCCGATTGCGACTACTCCTTCCTTCCCCACATAAAGTGGCAAAAGCTCCATCACTTGCTCTGCCAAGGGAATATTATTGGCCTCTTTTGAATTTAAGCCCATCGTACAATAATGCACAATCCCAAATTGACTGGCACGGAAACGCTCCCAGCCTACCAGAGTGCTGAAATAATCTTTGAAACTCCCCACCTCAGTCCGAGGCTGCCCCAGCCAAAAAGCGGGTTCGATCGTGGCTACAATACCAGCTTTTTGCATGGCTTCATAGTCATCAGTGGTGCGGGAAACCAAGTGAATATGTGGATCTATATATCTTGCCATAATTTTTGATTATTTATCCTGTCAAATTTTAATTTAAACACGGGAATTCTGGAATTCTATCCCGATTTTTTCCCATGTGATTTCTCCAGATTCTACTTGTGTCAGTAGATCGGGAAAATCCGCTAACAAAGCTTTTGCCGGAGCAAAATCACTTTGATAGAGGGCCAAGGCTCCACCCTCTTGCTCAAGCGAATCAGTAGAACTTAGGACCTGACGAAGATCGGCAAGGTATTGATCATTCATAAAAGGCACAACCAATCGCCAAAGCTCCGGCATTACATTTCGACCTGCTGCCCAGCGCTCATGAGCAAAATCAGAAGCAATCTCAGCAAGTGCTCGGTTTCTTCGCTCCTCTAGCCCTTGAATTTGATATAGAGGCCGCTGCATAAAAATGGCCTTCAAAACCAGTTGATTCCAATTAAGCTCAGGGAAATTCCTTCTAGGGAATGGATTATTCAAAGCAATCGCATCGAATACCAAAGTCATATTGGTTCGGCAGCCATCAATTGCCCTTGGCAAAAGCTCCTCTTGAAAAGGCAACAGCGGAAGCGCTGCATATAGCGCTGCTTGCTCATACAAATCCCCTGTCTCAAAAAGCTGATTGACTGCCTCCAACCAATCTTCCTGTTCCAAATTAAGATGAAGCAACAAGTAGGTTCTTGCTGATTGTAATAGATTCCAATGACTAGGGTCAAATCCTTCTACCAGCTGCACAGCTTTGTTTTTTTTCGCATCGCTCAGTTTGAGCGGATCTTTTGAAAAAAACCTTGATGCCTGTGAAAAAGCCAGAAAAAAGCCGGTAGGACTGGAGGCATCCTTAATTTTTGAAACTTTTTGCTCCAACCAATCCAGAGATTGCTGTTCAGCGCTGTTCTCAAGTAATCCAAGAAGGAATAATGAGTATTCCTGATTTTGCTTCATGATCATTTTGGGCTTTTGACAAGGTAAATAAACTCAATCAAAAATTAATTTGCACCCAATTTGGGAAGAGTGGAAAAGAAAAACCCAATACTTGAGCAAAGTCAGGAATTTTAAATTTTCGTGGCTTTAAAATTTTTAATATCTTACATAAAAATTTATGCACAAATACACCATTATTTATGCGAACTACCATTGATATCCCTGAGGAATTATTAAAAGAGGTAATGAAAATCACCGGGGCAAGTACCAAAAGTCAAGCTGTGAAGTTAGTCTTGGAAGAAAAAATCGCTCAAAATAAGCGCAAAAGACTGATTTCTATGAAAGGCACCATAGACTTGGATCTTGATTTAGATATAAGCAGAGATCGAAAATAATGCCTAGTCCAAAAATATTAGTTGACTCTTCCGTTTGGATTGACTTTTTCAAATATTCAAGGACTAGTCCTTTGGAAGCATATCTCCAGGAAGATATTATTGTCACTAATGACATCATTCTAACCGAATTAATTCCGAAACTTCATCACGAAAAAAGAACAGAAATAATAGAGGGGTTAGAGGCTCTTGAGAAGGTCAAATTGGATATAGATTGGGAGTTGATTCGACATCTTCAAAAATTAAATTTGAAGAACGGGATCAATAAAGTAGGAATTCCTGATCTAATTATTATCAATCAGGTAATCGAAGAAAATTTGACCCTCTATTCGAAGGATAAGCATTTTAGACTGATGCAAACTATTTTGAAATTCGAATTGATTTCATAATTACATTTTCAGTTCTAATCGATCGGAGCAAGGATGAAAAAAAACTGATTTCCTTTAAAAAAGAGAGTTTATGCCGCAATGTATAACTAATTTTTTGTATTTATCCTTATTAATACTTAGCTTTGACCTAATTTATTTTCTAATATCAATTACGTTTTACAGTGAAAAAATCATTAATCAAATCAGCTTTATTTGGGTTTTCATTAGTTTTTTTTGGGAGTTGTGCTACCCACAGTGCCTTCACAGGAAATCTAAAATCTACCCAAACATCAGTCGTCTTATCGCAAAGCAATTATAGAGTAATCAATCATGTGGATGGACAAGCCAAGGCTACCTACGTTTTTGGCATTGGCGGATTAAGCAAAACATCATTAATCGAACAGGCAAGAAGCGAAATGTATTCTAAAGCAGATCTTCAGGGAGGTTCCAGAGCGATTGTCAACGAAACATTTTCAACAAAAACTTCCTTTTTTCTTTTTTTCTGGAAAAAACAAATAAACTCTTCCGCAGATATTATAGAGTTTAAATAATTTAAAAGGCCTTTAAATGGCCTTTTTCTTTTGGATTCCACCAACGGTTCAACCTTTTCTGAGGCTTTCTTTTATTTTTATTTTCTAAATAAAAATTACTATGAAAAAACGCCATCTTTTAGGAATCGGGTTGATGTTACTCTTTAGTACTCAGGTCAAAGCCCAAGATCCTGTCATTGAAAATATCATCAAAGAAGCTGAAGAAAACTCACAGCTGAGATATCTCGGTCATGAATTATTGGATGGGATCGGTCCACGATTAGTCGGGTCACCGCAGATGCAAAAGGCGCACGATTGGGCAGTAGCACAATTTGAAGCGTGGGGCATAGAGGGAAAAAATGAGCAATGGGGAGAGTGGCGTGGCTGGGAACGTGGGATTACCCACATCGATATGGTGGAACCCTGGGTGCGATCTCTTTCAGGAACCCAACTTGCCTGGAGCCCTCCAAGTCCTGAAGGTGGTGCAATGGGTGAGGTAATTGCCATTCCAAAGCTAGAGGAAGGACAGTCCTTTGAAGACTGGTTGCCCAGTGTAAAAGGAAAATATGTGATGATTTCTACCCCACAAGTTACCGGGCGACCTGACTACAATTGGGAAGAGTGGTCTACGGAGGAATCTTTTTCCAAGATGAAAGAAGAAAGAGACGAAATGCAGGCTGAATGGGAACTGCGAATCAGTCAAACCGGTCATGGCAGGAGAGAACT
>LJXT01000038.1 GCA_001314815.1 Algoriphagus marincola HL-49 | reverse complement strand
TGGAGAAGGAGCTCATTTGGCACTTTCTAAAGTCATCAACGGAGCAGAGCTGAGTACGGAGGGAGTAGACGTCCCGGCTGACGTGACTTACCAAGTAGTAAGCCTGACCGAAACAGATGGCGTAAAGCGAATGACACTGCATATCGAAATCCAAGACGGTATCTGGTGGACTTTCAAGCTGATTTCAGAATAATTGATTTAAGTGGCATCTGGAACGTAACATCCAGATGCCTTTTTTTTCTTTAACCCAAAATAGTATGAAAACTATCTTTAACTACACAAGCCAAACCCTTTCCGCATTTTTTCTAATTGGAATTTTATTTTCCTGTGATTCGGAAACTGCGGATAACCCTACAGGTTCTAACCCAGATGATAATATTTCTGAAGTCCCCATTCCTGATGATGGAGCCACCTCTCCTACTTCCTATCCTGGGATGACGCTGGTATGGGAGGATGATTTTGAAGGAAATAACCTGGATGCAGCCAACTGGTCCCATGAAATAGGAACTGGCGAAAATGGCTGGGGAAATAACGAGCTTCAATACTATAGATCCCAAAACACCTCCGTGGAAAGGGGCCATTTAATCATCACTGCTAAAAAGGAAAGTTTCCAAGGGAGCGAATACACATCCTCCAGAATCGTCTCCTTGAACAAAAAGCAATTCCGCTATGGTAGAGTTGATATTCGGGCGGTAAACCCACGCGGACAAGGCTTATGGCCTGCTCTCTGGATGCTTGGATCAAACTTCCCTGAAGTAGGCTGGCCAAGATGTGGCGAGATTGACATCATGGAGATGGTCGGTGGACAAGGACGGGAAAACACAGTCCATGGAACAGTTCACTGGGATAATAATGGGAGCCGGGCGGAATTTGGCGGTTCTTATAAGATTCCTTCAGGTACTCTTGCCGATAAGTTCCACGTCTACTCAATCGAATGGACCTCAACTAATATTAGCTGGTTTATCGATGATGTGAAATATCATGAGATCGATACCACTCCTGCCGAACTAGATGAGTTCAGAAGAAATTTCTTTTTTATCATGAATGTGGCTGTCGGTGGAAACTGGCCCGGATCTCCTGATAATAGCACAACATTTCCACAACACATGATTGTGGACTATATAAGAGTCTTTCAATTTGATTAAAAAAAGCCCTGCGGGGCTTTTATTATGCATTTTCGCTCAACCAGTCTTTCAATAGCTGATTGACTACTTCAGGCTTTTCAATGCAGGAACTATGACCCGCACCCGGAATCATGTGGAGACGAGATCGCGCAATTCCCATTTGAATAAATTTCGCCTTTTCGGGTTTTGTAGCAACATCTTCATCACCCACCACAATCATAGTAGGACATGTAATTGCCCCTAATTCAGCTTCCACGCCTTTTCGGTAAATTACTCCCTCTACCGGTCCGGTAATCGTTTTCTTATTGGAGGAGAGTTCTTTTTTCCACTTCTTAATCGCTTGAGAATTCGATTTATTATTCAGCCAAGATTGGGCAAACATGATCGCCATGACCTTATTGGCGACTGGAGGAATCACTCCAAGCCATTTGACAATTCCATTCAAGGTTTTGTATTTCGGAAGGTTCTCTACCGGCTCACTGTTGGCAGAGGTTTCTAAAAGAGTCAAAGTTTTAACCAAATCAGGCCTTCTAGCAGCCAAACGCATTCCCACAAATCCACCCATTGATAGCCCGACAAAGTGTACTTTACCCAAATCGAGCTTTTCTATCAATGCTGCTGCATCTTCCGCAACGGTTTCCATGTCATAAGGTCCCATGACCTCACTCTGTCCTTGGCCTCGATGATCGTACGCGATGACACGATAAGACTTCGTCAATTCATCGATCTGAGCATCAAACATTTTATGACTCCAAAGTAGTCCATGAGAGAAAACCACCGTTTCCTGTCCTTCTCCTTTGTCGATGTAATAGAGCTTTATTCCATTTGCTTCGATATGCGGCATTTGAATCCTTTTTAAGGTGAAAATCTACCAATCTAATCCCGGCTGAGTGATTCGAGCATTTTCGCGAGCCTTATGCTGATCGACAATTTCCTTGACATCTGCCAAAAGCTGCTTTGCATCGTAAACAACCCCGTCCTTCACTGTATATTTAACGCCCCCAACACGGATGGGTTGGTTATTGTCATCTATTCGAATCGCACCAGTTCCATAAAGGACCTTGAGGTTTTGTAGTGGGTTTTCTTCCAAAATCACAAAATCCGCCAGTTTCCCAACTTCTACGGTTCCAATCTCCTTTTCCATTCCCAAAGCCTCTGCTCCATACATCGTTGCTGAGCGAATCACTTCCAAGGGATGAAAGCCTGCCTCCCGAAGCAATTCCAACTCGCGGATATAGGCAAATCCATACAATTGGTAGATAAATCCTGAGTCAGAACCGGTAGTCACTCTCCCTCCACGATTTTTATACTCGTTGACAAAAGTCATCCAAAGACGGTAATTCTCCTTCCAAAGCAACTCTTCCTCTGTAGTCCAGTCAAACCAATATGATCCATGCGACTGTCTACTTGGCGAGTAAAAACGCCATAGGGAAGGTAAGGTGTAGGCGTCATGCCACTCTGCTCTGCGAGCCCGCATCAAGTCCCGGTTTGCCTCATAAATATTAAAAGTTGGATCCAACGTGAAATCAAGCTCCAAAAGCTCATTCATCACCTTATTCCAATGCTCTGAATAGGGCTTTGCCGCTTGCTTCCAAAGTTTGCCAGCCTCTGCAAATCGATGCTGCTCATTTTGGTAATTGTAATCCAATCGGAAATCCTGAATCGTGCGATCTTCAAAAAGTGCTTCTGGAAGCCCATACCAGTGCTCCATGGAAGTTAGTCCAGCTCGAGCCGAGTGCAATACATTCCAACGAGCCACGTCTAGCTGCTGATGATGCATAGCTGACCGTAAGCCTATTCGCTTATTTTCTGAAATAGCCGCCTGCATCACTTCGGGCTTTGCACCAAAGAACTTGATCCCATCAGCACCTTTGGCTTTATTTTCATTGACCCAGGCTTTGGCCTGATCCGCTGTGGTAATGGGATTCTCAGCTCCCTGACCAAATGAGGTGTAGGCTAAAAGCCTCGGAGCCGTAATTTGATTGGAAAGCGAGCGTTTTTTTTCATTCAAAACCCAATCAAGACCGTTTCCAGCTGATGGATCCCGAATGGTAGTAACACCATGCGCCATCCAAAGCTTATATACATATTCGGCAGGAGTTCCCTGACCGGTACCTCCTATGTGTCCATGCATATCCACGAAGCCAGGCAATAAATAATGTCCCTCCAAGTCTAAAACTTGCGTGTTCTCATCTGCTTTGGGCCGACGGCCTTCCGAAATAGGTAAACCGGGATAGCCCACAGTCTGAATACGCGTAATCCTATTTTTCTCCACCACGATATCCACAGGGCCGACAGGAGGCGCCCCGGTCCCATCAATGAGTGTCACTCCTCGAATGATCAATCTATCATAGGGTCCATCACCCTCCTCCCGATCAGGAGCAGGCATGATTTGAGCAAAGGCATGAAGCGAAAAGACTGAAAGAATCAGCCCAAGAATAATTTTCCGCATGATTTCTGGGTTAGGTGGTTAATTCAAGTCTATAAGTTAGCCGAAAAAACAAAAGAGAAAAATGACTTTTGGACCAGGCAAACAAAAAAGTCCGACAGAAGCCGGACTTTTAAAACAATTTTTATCAGAATAATTATAGATCCTTAAACTGATCCATAATTTCCTCTGAAATACCTGTGTGAGAATATCCTCCATCATGGAAGAGATTTTGCATAGTCACCATTCTTGTCAAATCCGAAAACATCGTAACAATGTAATCCGCACAAGCTTCAGCAGAAGCATTTCCAAGTGGGGACATCTTTTCGGCAAAGTTGAAGAAGGAATCAAATCCTCCAATACCTGTACCGGCAGTGGTCTTGGTTGGGGATTGAGAAATGGTATTGACTCGTACATTTTTCAGCTTGCCTAGTCTATATCCATAGCCTCTAGCGATACTTTCAAGCAAGGCTTTGGCATCAGCCATATCCGTATAAAATGGATAAACCTGCTGAGCGGCAATGTAAGAAAGGCCTACAATCGAACCCCATTCTTTCATGATATCCATTTTCTCTGCCACCTGCATCATCTTATGGAATGAAATTGCGGAGACATCATAAGACTTCATCGCCCAATCGTAGTTAAGGTCTCCGTAAGAGCGGCCTTTTCGGATATTTGGTGACATACCGATGGAATGCAACAAAAAGTCAAAATCCCCTCCGAGGAACTCTTTCGCCTCGGTGTATAGCTTCTCAATATCATCCAAAACCGTAGCATCCGCAGGAATAACAATGGTATTACACTCTTCTGCAAGTTCTTTGATGGCACCCATCCGCATGGCGATAGGAGCATTAGTCAGGACAAACTTTCCACCTTGTTCTTTAACTTTTAGCGCGGTCTTCCAGGCAATGGAGTTTTCATCCAAGGCTCCGGTAATGATTCCGACTTTACCTTTTAGCAAGTTTTCTGGCATATTTCAATTGGGTTGATTTCAAAAATACTAGGCAAAAATAGCTAAAAATTGGGGAAAGCCCCTCAATTCGCCAGAAGCTCACGCGCACTCTGAATGGCATTCTCTGATGGCTGAGCTCCAGCTATCATTTTGGCTAGCTCCTGAATACGCTCCTGCTCGTCCAAAAGCTTGATTTTTGATATAGTTTTGGAAGCTGAATTGTCTTTGAACACAAAGTAATGCATGTCTCCCTTCGCAGCCACTTGCGGAAGATGAGTGATACAAATAATCTGATGCTTCGCTGAAATATCCTTCATCATTCTGACCATCTGCAGGGCAACTTCTCCAGAAATTCCTGCGTCTATTTCATCGAAAATCAAGGTAGGTAAAGCCATTTTATCAGCCATCAAATATTTGATCGCAAAGAGGAGTCGGGAAAACTCCCCCCCAGAAGCCACCTTCTTGAGCGCCTGCAAAGCACCTCCCTTATTGGCCGAGAAAAGGACTTCTATCTGATCTAGCCCGGTATTACTTGGGCTAATTTCCTGTCGCTGAAATTTGATCTGAGCATTTTCCATCCCCAAATCTTGCAGGAGGCCTTTCATGGATTTTTCGAAGTCAGAAAAACAACTTGTACGCTTTTTGGTGAGCTTTTCTCCCAAAGACTGCATTGCTTTTTCAGCTTCTAAAAAGTCCTTTCCAGCTTTTTCCAAGCTTTCGTCCAAGTTCTGGAATTCGAATACCTGATCGGCTAACTGCTGCTCAATCTCGATCAGTTCTTCGACGGTGAGCACCCCATGCTTCTTTTGAAGTTGGTAGATTTTACTGAGGCGCTCCCGGATTTCTTCCAGTTTTTCAAAATCAACTTCGATTTGCCCATCCTCCTCCTCGAGTGTAGCCAAAATATCCTTGACTTCAATCAGTGCAGACTGAAATCGCTCCCTGATGGGTCCAAAAGTATGGGCCAATCTCTCCAGACTCTGCAAGTGTTGCTGTATTTGCTCCATTCCTTGCAAAATCCCAAACTGCTCATCTTCAAAGAGACCACTAGCCTCCTGAATCTTAAGCTTGATCTCCTCGGCGTTTTCCAAGATTTCCTGCTTGGATTCCAACTCTGTCTGCTCCTCTTCCTGAAGAGCAAGGGCACTTAATTCATCCAGTTGGAATTGATTGAAATCAGCCTCTTTTTGAAGCTCTAAAGCTTTCTTCTTGAGTTGGTCTAGATGTTTTTTTGCTTTTCGAAAGTCATGGTAAGCTTCTTGATAAGCAGCCAACTCCCGATTTGATTGAGAATAGGCATCTACCAAACCCAATTGATAGGCTCCATCTCCGAGCAAAAGAGTATCATGCTGTGAATGCACATCCATCAGCTTTTCACCAAGACTTTTCAACACGTCCAATAATACAGGCGTATCATTGACAAAAGACCTTGATTTACCGGAAGGGCTGATTTCTCTACGAATGATACAGGGCTCTTCATATTCCAGATCATTCTCTTCAAAAAATCCCTGCAATCCGTAAGAGCCAAGTTCAAACCAGCCTTCCACGACACATTTTTTATCCTCGTGGAGAAGTACTTTGGTATCGGCTCGTTTTCCAAGCAGCAATCCGACGGCTCCAAGCATGATGGATTTTCCTGCGCCTGTTTCACCGGTAATCATATTCAGACCGGCTCCAGGTTGCATTTTCAGATCATCAATCAGTGCATAATTGGATATACTGAGGGATTTGAGCATGGATTTTACGTTTGTACAAAGCTAAAAAATCAAGCTTAGCTTTTCAGCAGCTCGTTGTACTTTCTCGCATTATTTGGATCCACTTCCAGTAGCAATTCTACTGCTTCTGTCCGTATCTCAAAAGGGGCATTCCTTAATACTTGTGCAATCTCATCTCCTTTGGCATCCATAAAGGAAATCGTGAAGATTCCATTGGGTTGTGCTTTATTGGCCTCTGCCACCAAGCGAATGGCTTCCAGTATATTTTGGTAGGCTTTTTCAGGTTCGATCTGCAAAATATCCAATCCCTGCCTATGATAGAGGTAATACGCCTCTCGAATCGAGGAGTAAACAGAGGAGGTATAAATATCATTGATCAACCAAAATCGATTTCTTCGGTCGGAGTTACTTTGTCCCCAGCCTGCACGACCGGATTGTTGAGCATTATTTACTATGTCATTAGCTACAGCAAAAAAGGGATCTCCGCCTTTGTTCTGAAAACTATCGTAATCTAAACCAAGAGCAATATTGGCATAGTAAGCTAAAAGCGAAGAGATGTTATTAAGGAAGGTAAAGCGGTTGAACTCTAGGGGTTGAGATTCGATAAATTCAAAATTCCAAGTTCGATCGGCAAAATTGAAAAGGAGACTTTCGTAATTAGTCCCGTAAACTGGCCGTACGGTTTGGACTTGGACCGTTGCAGAAAATGACCCCACGGTAGTGGCCTCATTGATGGTGATCAGCAAATTTCCTTTGATACGCTCCTCCGACCTAAACTCATCGGAAGTCCAAGATCGTCCATTTAGAAACTGCTCAAAACTAGCCTTCATTTGGTTAAAAATATCCGTATTCTGAAGATTGGAGCGCTCGCTGTTGATTGTGACTGTAAAGTTGAGCTCTTGAGCCTTTACAATTCCGCCCAGCAGAAATAAGGAAAGAAAGCTGATTATTTTTATCATTCTCATACAATAAAGAAAAAATCAGACCAGCGTCCAACTGCTCTCACGCTTGATATGATCCAGAATCAATTGGGCGATCTCAGTCTTTGAAGTAAGGGGTGATTTCCATTGACCGCCATTTTTGGAGAAAACAGTCACCCGATTGGTATCCAAACGAAAACCTGCACCACTTTCTTTCATGGAGTTAAGCGCAATTAGATCAAAATTTTTCCTATGAAGCTTCTCCTTTGCGTGAAACTCTTCATTTTCTGTTTCGAGCGCGAAGCCCACATGATATTGTTTAGGCTGCTTTTTACTTCCCAGCTCTTTCGCGATATCAACATTCTTCTTCAGGCGAATCTGCATAGCATCCTCATCCTTCTTGATTTTTTCGGCAGCGACGGTAGCCGGTGCATAATCAGCCACTGCTGCCGTGAATACGAAGATGTCCATCTGACTGTGAATGGCTGAGGCTGCTTGAAACATCTCCTCGGCACTGCTCACATCTGTCCAGTAAAATTTCTCTTTATTTACAGGAATAGCCACCGGACCTGATATCACCCAGACCTCCGCACCCCTTTCCAAGAAAGCCTCGGCGAGTGCTAGTCCCATTTTGCCGCTTGAATGATTGCTGATGAAGCGAACAGGATCAATCGCTTCTTGAGTTGGTCCCATGGTGAGGGCTACCTTTTTGCCGAAAAAATCACCTTTGGATTCAAAAAATCGTTGAATTTCCTCTAAAATCTTTTCAGGTTCCATCATCCGACCCTGACCAGATAAGCCTGAAGCCAATTCTCCGCTTTCGGCATCTAATAGTCGGTTGCCAAAACCTTGAATAGCCGCTAGATTTTTTCTGACAGATGGATGCTGATACATATCAAGATCCATCGCAGGAGCTACCCATACCGGACATCTTGCTGATAGATAAGTAGCTAGAAGCAGATTATCACAAAGTCCATTTGCCATTTTCCCAAGGGTATTGGCTGAAAGAGGCGCAATGATCACCAAATCCGCCCAAAGCCCCAACTCCACGTGGTTGTTCCAAGTGCCAGTTTCATCTTCTTGGAAAGTATGCAAAACTGAACGTTTGGAAAGGGTGGCTAAGGTCAAAGGGCTTATAAAATCAAGAGCAGAGGCCGTCATAATGACTTGTACCTCTGCTCCTGCCTTTACTAATAATCTGACCAAGAAAGCGGACTTATAGGCAGCAATGCTGCCTGTGACTCCTAGAAGAATTCGCTTTCCTTCGAGATCCATTATTCAGTTTCTTCTTCTGGATATCTGTGGTATAATTTTCCATCCAGATATTCTTCCATTGCCAAAGTAGACGGCTTTGGCATACGCTCATAAAACTTGGAAATTTCGATTTGTTCTTTGTTTTCGAAAACTTCTTCAAGATTATCTACTGTCGAAGCAAACTCAGAAAGCTTGCCATTCAATTCCTCCTTAAGATTATTGGAAATCTGCTTTGCACGCTGACCTACCAAATGAATGGACTCGTAAATGTTTCCGGTTTCTTCGGATACTTTGTCCAAATCCCGGGTAATGATTGATGGATTAACTGCCATTATTGTCGTTGTTTAATTTCTTCTATTGGTTTTATTGTGCTGACTGAAGTAGTGTCAGCAGCTTTTTCGGATCGCTCCGCAATGTCTTTTTTCACCTTTAGGTGACTGTTCAGCTCTTCTCGAGCCGTATTTTCATAATCTTTCACCTCTGCTGCGAAATTACTGTCTGGATATCTCCGATAGAAATTCATCGAATATTGGAGCACATCGTTGAGTCGCTCTTCTTTTTTGGAGAAAATGCTGTTTACAGCATACTCTGTGCTTACCTCTACTAGTTTGTAGGCCAACTCTTCGTTGTATTCACTTTCAGGATAATCTTTTGTGAAATTCTGGAAATTCACAATGCACGCTCTGAGGAAGTCACCTGGAAATAACCCGTCTTTCAAACGGTAATACATCATCGACTCTTCATAGGCTTTTTGCTCAAATCTTTTCTCCAAGTCGGTAAGCATATCCAAAGCGCGCTCGTAGCTATCCGAACCCGGATACCTCGTCACAAACTGCTGGATGGCTGCTACTGCCTCTTGACTACTCTGCTGATCTAAATTAAAATCTGGCGCATCCAAGAAAAGAGAATAAGCATGCATAAACAGGGCTTCCTCTGCCAAAGGACTTCGGTTGTAAGTCCTGTAGAAATTATTGAAATAGCCTGCTGATTCGATATAGCGCTTAGTCTTGAAATGACAATAAGCGTAATTATAATCCGCCAATTCTGCCTTTTCACTACCTCTGATAATCGGAATCACCTTATCATAAAGAATGATTGCCTTGTTGTATTCTCCTTTTTGATAATAGTCGTTGGCACCTTCGTAAAGCTCCTCCCAATTCGTGCTTTTTTCAAGCTTGGCAAATGGGCCACAGGAAAGGCTGAGGGTGACAAAAACAAGTAAAATAAAAGGGATTTTTCGCATAATCATTTTCAAGACCGCAAATATACGGGATAATTTTGGTATTCAAATGGACAGGATTGCTCTGACTTATTTCTTCACAACGAGCTTTTTGGTGACAATATTTTTATTGTCCACAAATAATGTGTAGAAATATACACCTGGATTGAAATCAGAGACATTGATTAGTAAGGAAGACCTGTCAGGATCTAGCTCATATTCTGCTACGGGGTTACCGATAAAGCTATTTATGGTGATTTTAGCTGAGGTTTCTCGCTTTTTCAGCTTGTAATCAAGTTGTGCTACCCGATTGCTTGGATTAGGATACACGTCAGAAATGGTAATTGCATCGTAATCTGATTCATCGATTTTGTTGGCCGGATCAGCCACATCATATTGCGCTTGGACAACAAATGACTCCCGAATATTAGATGTATTCACAAAGATCAAATCAAAGGCCCCACGAGTCTCTGCAATACCAAGAGAAAACTCCAAATAAAGATCCGTGATAATCTCTCCGGGAGCTAGGGTTAGTTTGATTTTGGCTAAATCTCGCTTGGCATCAAAGCAGGCATCCCCCAAACAGATTTTCATCTCTTGGGATGAACCAATATCTCCGCTGATGTTTTTCAGAAAATAGGTTTTCTCTACCTCGGATTCGTTCTGTAGAATGATAGTTTGACGCTGAGACGCACCGATATCTCCATCAAACGATAAGCTTTCGCTTAGCACACGGACATCTTGTGCTTCCGCCAATAGCGGAAGGGTCACAAAAACCCATGCAAAAATTCTAAGGAAAACTTTCATGTAAAATTCTATTCGATAAGCCTTTCGTCTGATACTTTCGAGAAGTAATATACTCACAAAAATACGCAGCAGGTAATCTTGGGACGAAAATTTGCGGTTAATTGTTGTTAACCTTTATAAAATATTTCCGGCTTTTATTCGTTCGAAAAATCTTTAACCTTTTTCAAGGGGATCAAACCGCCTTTGTTGGTATTTGTATCCCACTTTTCTAGTGACTTTTGCATTTCTTCATCAGAAGGCATTCGGATTTCTGCCTCCGGAACTTCAAAAAGATTTTCGGCTTCCAGATCCACCTCATTGACGGACCTCCAAGCAAATATTTTCTCCATAGTAGGCTTTTCTTCTTTTCGCCAGACAAAACCCTCTAGCTTTCCTCCCTCTTCACCGATATCCTGCACAGGTATAAACTTTCCTTCGGGCTTTACGCCATAGTTGACCTTTTTCAATTGTCCCTCCGCAAAGCTCATTTTGATCGTGGCAGAAAGGGTCTTATTGACTCCTTGGACTAAGGTGTCACCCTCCAAAGCATAATACAAGGATTCGCCATTTCCAGTGATGTCCAATGTATTCAGATCGCCATTCTCGAAGAGTCCCGTCATAGACCTCCCTTTCATCTGATTGAAATTGACCAGGGTATCAGTCATGACAGCAAAGGCCTTGTTTTTTACAAATAGCTTTCGGAGCTGTTCGTTTTCAATAAAAAACGTCATGGAGTCTGCAGTAATCTGACTTCTATTGTCCCAAATAGCAGGATCTTGAAATAGACGAATCGTCGAATCTGAATAATTGTACGACAGCGAATCGGCTATTCCTGACATCTGTGACTTCACCAACTGTATGGATGAAAAAGCCAAAAGGTATTTCAGCGAGTCCGATTCATGATCTTGAGAGATCAGCGTATCCGCAGTCATGTAGAGGGTATCTGTTTCAAAATACCTGCGGACCAAGGCTTTGCCATGAACCAAGCTGTATCCTCTATCCTCCCAATATTGCCCCTGATCTCCAAATATTTCGACCTCCCGTTCCTTGTTCAATACTCGCACATCTCCCTTTCCCTCATAGTAGGCCTCATTCTCCCGATAAAGCAATTCATCAGCCTTGACGCGACTCGTCTCGCTCTCCACCAAGCCGTCAAAGAATCGGAAATTTTTCGCTTGTGTATCATAGAAACTCCCCTTCGAAGCATCCAAGGTATTTCCATCTTTGGAAATCAAATTGGTAAGCCCTTTGGTTTCAGCAGTTTTGGGAATGGTGAGATAAACCAGAAAATTGGTTTTCATCGTGTAGTCAGGATTGACCAAAACCACGTCATCGGTGAATGTAATCCGTTCCCGATTCACTTCATATCGCCCTTTCTCACTAGTCAAGACATTGGTAGAGTCTACCACCCGACCATCATTGTAATAATAAGCAATATTTCCAGCCCGGTCATAATCCAAATAATCTGTATAAACAGTCGTCTCCATGTTGGTGAAGACTACATTGGTCCGGAGTTTCGCCAGTTTCGTATTCCCGTCATATTCTGCATAAGCACTTCGGGTGGTAACCGAATCTTCTTCACTTCGGATAAAAACCCGACCATATAGTTTGGCTTTATTATCTGCTCTGAAAAAATGAGCTGAATCACACTCGATCAAGGTGCTTTGATTTTTCATTCGGACGGAGCCCAGCAGTCTTTCAAAACCCATAGCACCCTTTAGCGAGTCTGCACGAAGGATTTCCAGGGCATTGTTTTCCTGAGCCCGAATCATAAAAATCGGAAGGAAGAAAAAAGCAATCAGGCAAAATGATTTCAGGCTGCTGTTCATAGACTTGTCCAAGTGGGCAAAATTAGTAGAAAAAGCTATTTTTGATCAATGTTAACAGTATTTAAGGAGCATATCGAAAAACGGGGCCTTTTGTCTCCTTCTAAAACCTACCTACTAGCCTGTAGCGGAGGAGTGGATAGCATGGTTTTGGCACATTTGCTTTTGGAAATAGGAATCCCCTTTGAAATCGGCCATGTGAATTTTGGATTGCGAGGAGTAGAAAGCGATGCAGATGAATCCTCGATTGAAAAGTGGAGCAAAGAAAATAGCATTCTTTTCCACAGCCATCACCCGGATACCAAGGGTAAAGCCACAGATGAGAAAATCTCCATACAAATGGCAGCTAGGGACATTCGATACGCTTGGTTTGATGATTTAATAAAAAAACGATCCTTGGATGGGATCGTCCTTGCCCATCATCAGGACGATCAGCTGGAAACGATCTTTCTAAATCTCCTGCGTACCACCGGATTGGATGGGATACAGGGCATGGCGGATAAAAAGGGCTACTTGATCCGTCCATTACTCCCGTTTTCAAAAGAAGAGATTCTGACTTTCGCCAAAGAAAATGGAATCACTTGGCGAGAAGATGCTTCGAATCAAAAAACAGAATACAAACGAAACAAGCTCAGGCTGGAAGCACTCCCCGCTCTCTACGAAGTAAGTGAAGATGCTAAGCAAAACCTGCTCAGCAGTTTTAACCGATTACAGGATGCCGGTAAGGCACTGGGAGGACTATCAGAAATCTGGCTAGAGCAAAACCTTCAAAAAGATTCAGAAGTAGAAAGCTTGCCTTTTCGGAGCTTTATCAATCAGGCAGGTGCTACCACTTTGCTTTTTTACTGGCTTAGGAGCTACGGCTTCAACTCGGATCAAGCCGAATCAACCCTCCACTCAGCCAAAAATCAGGAAAGCGGGAAAGTTTTCTTCAGCGCAACTCATCAGTTGACAGTAGACCGGGAAGTCTTGCTTTTGGCACCTATTTCAGAGCAGTTTGACCCTGTTATCCTAGATGAAAAAGACATCGAGCTCGTACTCCCGGAGGGCACCTACGAATTACTGAAAGAACCTTTTGACCGGAAAATTGACACGTCCCGTCAGAATGCCCAGTTGGACTTGGATCGGTTGAGTTTTCCCATGACTATCCGAACTTGGGAGTTGGGAGACAAATTCATTCCTCTCGGGATGAAAAACGGAAAAAAAGTCTCTGATTTTTTGATAGATTTGAAAATAGACCGTTGGCACAAAGATCAGGTCAAGGTGCTTGTTTCGGAGGGAAAAATCGCCTGGGTGATTGGCCACCGGATTGCAGACTGGGCCAAATGCGATGAGGCTACACGGGTTGCTTTACATTTCAAAAAGAAGAACTGATGCAAAATCCTTTTACCAAATCCTATACAGAATCTGAGCTTCAGACTTTTGATTTTATGAGGCCGATCAAATTTTTTGAAAAGTTGAAAAACAAGGAGATATCCCGTTTTTTACCGGCCATGCATGTCCGCAAATATGTCAAAGATGAGGTCGTTTTTTTCAGTAAAGACCCTAGTCAAGCCATCTACTTGATCAAGAAAGGACAAGTGCATCTGACGATAGATGTAAAGGACAATTTTGAGATGATCATGGAAATCAATCGTGGCCAGGCATTTGGAGAAAACTCCCTTTTACAAAACACCAAACGAATCTATACCGCGATTGTCAGTTCGGATGAGGCAGAGTTGATCGTGATCCCGCATTTTGCGATTCAGGAGATCTTCGAAAGCAATCCAAAAATCAAGGCTAAGGTGATGACCGCGCTTGCAGAATATTACAATGAAAACAATCAGCGACTCTTCCGCTCCTATCGGGAGTCATTTGGATTTTTTAGCCTTCGGCAAATGTTTGAGTGACAATTGACAGCCGCTTAGCCTTAAGTCAAATACCATCCAACAAAGTATTTCCTTTCGGGTTTCTAATCCTGTCATTGTTAATTAACTTAGCGGCGCTTTTTAGGCAATTCATTCATAAAAATTTATAAAATCATGAGCAAAGTAACCGTAGTTGGGGCTGGAAACGTTGGAGCAACTTGCGCTGACGTTTTGGCCTATCGCGAAATCGCGGAAGAAATTGTTTTAGTAGATATCAAGGAAGGCGTAGCCGAAGGCAAGGCTTTGGATATCTGGCAAAAGGCCCCGATCAATCAATATGACCCACGGACTGTCGGTAGCACCAACGACTACAGCAAAACTGCTGGATCAGATGTAGTTGTCATCACTTCAGGCCTACCACGTAAGCCCGGGATGACCCGTGATGACTTGATCGAAACCAACGCAGGAATCGTGAAGTCCGTAACAGAAAACGTAATCAAGCATTCACCTGACGCCATCATCATCGTCGTATCTAACCCACTCGATGTGATGACTTATCAGGCACACCTCTCTTCCAACCTTCCACGTACCAAAGTGATGGGTATGGCTGGAATTCTCGATACAGCACGCTACAGAGCTTTCTTGGCAGAAGAGCTAAATGTATCAGCAAAAGAGATTCAGGCTATCTTGATGGGAGGACATGGTGACACGATGGTTCCACTTCCTCGCTACACGACTGTTGCTGGTATTCCTGTGACAGAGCTAGTCGCTAAAGATAAATTGGACGCAATCATCGAGCGAACAAAATTCGGTGGCGGTGAATTGGTGAAATTGATGGGAACTTCCGCATGGTATGCACCTGGTTCTGCTGCTGCTCAGATGGTAGAGGCAATCCTTAAGAATCAGCGTCGCGTATTCCCAGTCTGCATCAAGCTTGATGGCGAATACGGTATTGATGACTGCTATCTTGGCGTACCTGTCATCCTCGGCAAAAACGGAATCGAAAAAGTGATCGAATTGGATCTCAACGAAGAAGAAAAGGCTCTTTTGGAAGTTTCCAGAGGCCACGTCAAAGAAGTCATGCATGTACTTGACAATTTGTCCAAGTAATTGAACTTCTAAATTCAAAGACCCGGGATCTAGTTTGAAAAAGCTGCATTCCGGGTCTAATTTTTGTACCTTAACCACAAAATTCCAGCCCCTTGAATATTGGTAAAAGTGCATTGATTCTCGCCATTATCTTGGTCGCCACAGTTGCGGGCTACCTGCTTTATTCCGATTATTTTTCCTCATCTACGCTGGAAAACAAGCAGTTAATCAGTGATAATGCCGTTTTTGTTCTAGAATCAGATCAAGCTGATCAAAGCTGGAATAAGCTGGTCAATCACCCACTTTGGGAAAAAATCAAAACCATCCCAAGCTTTGAAAAAATCGCTACTAATCTCTCGACTTTAGATAGTCTCACAGGATTCAAGGGTCAAATCTCCCGGTTGCTCAATGGAAACAACCTAACCATCTCCTACCATCCCACGGGAGCTGAAAGTTTTGATCTACTCTATATTTTACAATTGGATCAGTCCTCTCTTGAAAACCTTTTATCAAGTATCAAATCCAATATTTCGGGAGAAACCAAACTGGTAGCCAGAACATATTCTGAAACTGAAATTACCGAAGTCACCCAAGGCCCCGACTCCCGACTGATGAGTTTCACCTATTTAAATGGGCTCCTGGTCCTTTCCGAATCATCATTTCTAGTGGAGGAGGCAATTAGAAAGTCTCAGGTTCCCGCAGAGGAATTGATCCCGGCTGACTTGACAGCTTCCGGCGAAAAAGGATTGGCTACGCTTTGGCTCAGAGGAAAAAGCCTTGCAAGCTTTCTGAAAGGTGTAAGCAAGGAAAGAGAAAGTCAGCAAATTTGGGCCTTGGAAAATCTTGATGCATCTGTAGCTTACGAACTATTTTTGGATGATAATCAAATCAGATTTGAGGGAAATTTGGATTACAGCGAAGCACCTTCCTTCACCCCTTCCCTTGCTGCGAATATTTCTGAAATTCAAAAAGCTATCTCTGCCAGAACGGTCTCTCTGACCCAATTCAATTTACAAGGGATCGCAGAAATTCAGCAGCTAGAAAATCGAGGTTTCGTCCCAAAATCCACTATCCAAGCCGAAGTGCAGCAAAACTTGATTGATCAAGGATTTTTGGATGGGTTTGGTGGGGAATTTTACCTACAAGAACTTGAAGCGAGAGCTGATGGCAGCTCAAATCTAGTCTTGGTCGCGAGACTGCTCAATGACAATGAACCCTTCGAGATTCTAAAAAACTACTTACAAAAAGAAAGTGAAACCTATTCTGATTTTTATGGAAATGATGAAGTTTTCTACGTTCCCACGGAGGAACTTCCCGCTTATCTTTTTTCAGGAAAGTTTGTAGGCTTTCCACAGACTTTCGTGATCCGTCGCGGTAATATCATTCTATTTGCCAATTCGCGAGAAGCGGTCAAAATGCTTCTTGACGATCTTAATAGAGGCTACACCTGGGATAGTAATGCGCTTCCAGATTATCTGAAGGCAGCATTGAGCCCAAGTGCTGGTTTCTCGCAAACCTATCGAATCAAGGAAATCTGGAATAAATGGACCACTTTAACCAACAGTTCCTGGAGTTCCTATTTCCAAAAATACAGACCGGTATTTAGTGCTTTTCCTTATCTGACCCTTCGGGTAAATCAAATCGGAGAAGAAGCAAAGAGCAGCATTTTAATCACTTTTGATGAAACAGCCCCAGAAATAGAAATCGCCGAAAATCAAGTCAATCTCCAATCAGATCAGGTCTTAAGATTCAATCAAAGGCTAATTTGGGGGCCAAAGGAGATCATCAACTACCAGGACAACTCAAAAGATTTGATCCTTCAGGACCAGGACCATACTCTATACCTCATAAACTCAGCTGGAGAAATAGTCTATCGGTATCCACTATCTGGCCCCATTATCAGTGATGCTTTTCAAGTTGACTATTTCAAGAATGGAAAACTCCAGCTGCTTCTTGCCACCAAGGATAAAATTTACGGAATTGACCGGCTTGGAAATTCATTGACCGGCTATCCTTTTGATCTCAAGGAATCGATTACTCACTTGCAGTTGGTTGATTATGACAATACCCGAGACTACCGTTACTTTGTTGCAACAGAGTCTGCTAATCTCCTTTTACTGGATAAAACCGGAAATAAACTGGATGGATGGAACCCAAATCCAATCCAGGAGAATAGCCTTCAAAGTCCGCGACACTATCGGGTACCGGGCGTAGGGGACTACATGGGCACGCTCACTTCATCAGGAAAGCTTCATCTTTTCAATCGAAGAGGGGAAAAGCAATCCGGATCGCCTTTCGACCTTAGCGCGGGCTTCCAGTCTGAATTATTCTTCGGAAAATCTGCCACCTCCAGTCGATTTGTCCTCACCGGAGTCAGCACAGATGGACAGGTAATCGAAGTGAACTTCAACGGAGAAGTGGTCAATCGAAATCAACTGGAAAAAGATGATCGAGACAGCGAATTCAAGTTAATCCCTGATCAAAATCAGAATCAGTTTATCATCCTTTCCAAAACTTTCAACCAGCTCAAGGTCTTCAATTCCAAGCAGGAGGTTTTGTTTAATATCCGCGTCTCTGAAGAAAGACTTGTGTATCAATATTTTGATTTTGGATCGGATAGACAGATTTTTGCGGTGACAGACCCTCTGCAAAACTTCACTTATCTCTATGACCTTTCGGGTAACCTGCTGACCAACTTGCCGTTGGATAGTTCAGGTCCGATTCAGATTAGTTTTGACCAAAGGGCAAATCAGTACGCCATACACGCCATCATAGGTGATCAGATGATCACTTATTTCCTTTCGGCCTAGTTGATTGGATTTCACATTAGAACTAAACCGGAGCTATGTTTCGCAAAATCTTTATAAGTTTTTCCCTCTTATTTGCCATTTCCCTGCAGATTCAGGCACAGTTGATTCGGGATAATACGGCAGCCATCACCGACCCTGCGAGGTCCAATTTGAGTACGCCATATCATACCACACTGACTTTTTTCTACAATCTTGAGGATTCCAATTTTGCACCTCAGCAGGCTGCACAAGCGCTAAATCTCTCGGATGTTTCAAAGGAAGAAGGGGAAAGTCTAAGTATCAAGTTGAAGCAGATTTTTGAGGGGCAAGGGATCATTATCCGAGCAAGTCAAGTCCCAAGAATCGCAGACTATCAGGACACAACGGGAATAGTCGCGGAGAAAATCTACTATTTTGACCGAAATAAGCTTCCGGGAGTATTCTTGGAAAAAGTAGGCTCTCAGTGGAAATTCTCCGCATTTACCGTAAGTCAGATCGATGAAATGCACAGAAGCACCTACCCTTATGGTACGGATCGATTGCTCAACCTTCTACCCAAGATAGGCAACGAACAATACCTTGGCTTCTATCTCTGGCAATTAGTAGGGCTCTTTTTCATCATTTTATTTGTCTTTATTGCCCATTTCTTTTTCACCTTTTTGGTCGACAAAGGATTGGTTTTACTATTCAGGAAACTAAATATTCAGAAACTCGGAGAGAGCTACCTCCTACCCGTCGCGAAGGTGGTCAGTTACTTTTTGATTGTCCAAATCCTATCCATTTTACTTCCGGTGTTACAGCTTCCGGTTGAGATTTGGTCATGGCTCGTGGTGATTCTACGGACGCTCAGGCCTCTCTTGATCACCTTGATATTTTACAAGTTGGTCAATGTCCTGGCTATGTACTTTGCCCGATTGGCTACCAAAACAGAGTCCACGCTAGATGATCAGCTCGTTCCGCTTTTGAGAAAAACCCTCAAAGCATTTGTAGTCCTCATTGGTACACTTTTCATCCTAAAAGATGGGTTTAATCTCGATATCATTCCTTTCTTGACCGGTCTTTCCATTGGTGGTGTAGCCATTGCACTTGCTGCTCAAGACACCATCAAAAACTTTTTTGGCTCTGTCATGATTTTTATAGATAAACCTTTTCAAGTGGGGGATTGGGTCACATCGGGAGAAATTGACGGTACGGTAGAGGAAGTAGGATTTCGATCCACCCGGGTTCGAACCTTCCGAAATTCCGTGATGTACGTTCCAAACGGGAAAATGGCTGATGCGGTTATTGACAATCACGGTCTTCGTATCTATCGAAGGTTCTTCACGACACTGACCGTTACCTACGATACGCCACCCGAACTAATTGAAAAGTTCGTTAAAGGGCTTCGGGAAATCGTATTAGCCCACCCCGACACCCGGAAGGACTATTTTCACATTTACTTCAATAACCTTTCGGCATACAGTCAGGATGTGATGCTTTATATTTTCTTCAGCGTACCGACCTGGCCAGAAGAGCTCCGAGCTCGGCATGAAATCCTGATAAGCACCGTCAAACTAGCCAATGCGCTTGGAGTTCGATTTGCATTCCCTACCCAGACTCTCCACATGGAAACTTTCCCTGAGAAAAAATCCTTAGTACCCGAATATCCGGATGAGGCTACTTACCAAAAGAAGTTGGGCGATTTCCTATCGAATGAATTGAAGAAAAAGGATTAATCAGGAGACTGAACCCTGAAGTAAGCCCTTCGGATCACTTCCCCATTTTCCCACAATTCTACCTCAAAAGGCAAGGACAAATCCGGGATTTTAAGGTTAAGTGCATCCCCATTCAATTTTGAAGCCTTCGGATCATTTGACCAGAAAAGGACAGATCTAAAATCACCGCGATTTATGCTTGAACCTCCAAAGGTCTCTTGCTCCAATTGAACCGGCACTTGTATGCCCGGTGTCTGTCTGAAAAAGGCATTGGTAGGTAAGGGGAAACCTCCTACATTACTTTGATAGGAAGAGAAGCTCATTACCCCCTCGTAGCGCTGATCATTGAGATAGAAGACTCGAGAGAGAACCTCCAGCTTTTCAAAGTTCTTCGGATTAAAAGCCGCAAGCTGATCCGAGTCAAAAACCGGCATCCCATCTACAAGCATCAAGGGATTTCCGGTGAAGGTGTTTCCAAACTCATTGACTGAGCGAAACTCCTTTTTTCCTTGTCTAGCACGCACCGAAACCATCGGGACGTATTCTTTAATGACTGTTTCTACCGACTCAAAGCGGGTATAATCATCCAAGAGGAAGGTCCGATCTGCCACAAAGCCTGTCACGACCGGTATGGGTTCTTGCTCATACTTTTCGGTGTAAAATGTCTGCACTCCACTACTGATCAACAAATCCTGAAGGAAAGGCTGATCATTGGGACTGATTTTCAATTCTGGAAAAGAAAACCCACTCGCAAATTCAGTTCTCACAGCAGGGCTGAGGAATTCAAAGTCTAGCATATCCCCATTTTGATCTGCCTGAGCAATCATAAAATCCCAATGCTTCAAGCCCCCAATGTCGAAATACAATTTCCCCTTTTCATCAGGCCTATCCGTGTACAAAGCAGACTCCATTCCATGCACGGAAAGGAAATAAACCTTCGTCGTATCGACCGTTCTCGGATCAATCTGAGCTGCGACAATAGGTCCGAATAACTCCGGCAAAAATTCTCCCTGAGCCTGTCCAGCATAAATGGATGAAGAAGACAAAGCCTCAGATTTTTTCAGGTAGGGATTGTAAACTTTCACAAATAGTTTCGTGGATTCTTTGAAAGCATTTGATCGAATACTAAGCTCCTCTCCCGCTTTGGCAAGAGGCTTTGAAAGGCTTAAATCCGTATCAGATTTGGGAAGATTTTCAAAAAACCCAGGATGATCTTCCGCTATAGCTGGAGGGGTTTTCGGATTGAAAATAGTCACAAACTGCTGTTTGAGTCCCTTGTCCAAATCCACCAAAGGACTGATTCGGGTAAAAACACGCAAAAGGTAATGGTCTGAAGGAATATCCTTTGGAATTTCCAGAAAGTGAAAAAGCTCCCCCTTTTCAAGTAGAAATTTGGACAAGTAAACGGATTGATTTTCCCGATTGAGGAGCTCTGCGTAGAGAACCTGCGAGCTGCTCGGCTTTTCGTTTTGGTAAGCCGAAGCCCGAATCCAGACTTTCTCTCCGGTGAAGAAAATGTTCTTGGGAATCGAAAACTCCACTGTCTCAGGCATGGCATTTTGTGCATAAAGAGAAAGTGGAAGGAGAAGCAGGCAGCCAATGACTGCGAAATATTTCAAGCGATCAAATCTATTCATCAGAAATCCTCCCAAAAATCAGGTTTAACATTTGATCCTCTGCGGGTACAGTCTACACAGGAGGCTGCCGCGTACCGATACCCTATCGGAACAAATGCGTTGTCAAGAAAAATCGGAGTAGTCGGAATATTTCCTCCTGTCCTGAAAAACTGATCATAATTAGCAACCAAAACGGTGTCCGGTTCCATCACACAACCAAAATATTCCTCCACTTCCGCCGGCCATGGGGCTACCTCTCGAATATCGATATATAGCCGCTCTTGCTTCACTACACCCAGACTCACCTGTCCGATGACTGGCGCATCTGGATTTTGATCCATGGTGATATTCCCACCGATGATAGATGGAAGCGGGCTGAAGATAGATCCCAAATCATCCGAATTCTCTTTCAAAATCTCCCAAAACTCCACATCATCCTTGCTAATTGCTTTCTGGGAAATCAAAATACTGTAGCGCAGCGAAAGCCGCTCGTCTCCTTGATTGATCTGTCGGATAGCCTGTCGGAAAACAAACTGATCCTCAAATCGGGAAGAAGTTTCCAATAAAAGATCCGAATTGGGACGACTCAAATAGCAACGATCGATACGCTCCTCCTCGGTCCGTGGCACGATCTCCTGGGTATCCGGCACATATTTATCCAAGGATGTAAAAGGAGGCCGAAAAGCCCAGGTTTCCTCGTAAGTCCAGAGAAAGTCATCGGCATTTTCATCACCCTTTGTGGTCAAAAAAATCTCCACTCCATCTTCATTCTTATCAAACCCCACATCGATGATATCAGGGGTGATGATGGGTCTTAGTTCCTCCGAGGTATAGCTTACTCCGTTTTGCAAAAAGATCCGGAGCCGATAGACATCCGATTCAGCGATATCATGGGCAAATTCATACTTTCCTCCTCCCAATTCGGTGAGCGAGAAACGCGCCCCTAAGGCATTTTCCAAATAAATGGTTGCTCCATTTACCAAGTTATTGGTGAAGCCGTCATTTTGAATATTGGAGGTCAGGCTCAGAGACAGTTCACTCGGCAGGCCTTCCGAGTCTAGGTATCCTTCCACTACGAGCACATCGAGATCTACCGGGTCAATCTCGGGCTCGAAAGGCTCCCGACAGGCCGAAAACAGTCCAATGAAAAATAGAATATATAGAAAGTTATACCGCATCAGAATTTGAAATTGTAGGTAATAAATGGAATAGGTCGGGCGAAAATGGAAAGTTGATAGCCTTGGAGTTGCCCTTCCACGGCTGTGTAATAAACCGAATAAGGATTGCTACGCCCAAGCAAATTATAGACACCCAAGGACCAGGAAGAGTGCGCCAGTTTCTTGACCTTATGATTTCCTTCCAAGTTGACCGAAGCGTCTAATCGAAAATAATCCGGAATCCGGTAGGCATTTCTTTCGGAGAAATAAACCCGCTCCGATCCCGCGTACTCAAACTTCGCAATCGGCAAAGTCACCGGTCTGCCTGTGCTATAATTTCCATTTAAGGAAACGTTGATCCGCTTGCTAAGCTCATAATTCGTCACCAAGACCACATGATGGGGTTGGTCAAAATTACTGGAGTAAAATTCCCCGTTATTGATCTTTTCGATACTTGGTTCATCGGAAGTCCTCAGCAAAGAACGGGAATAGGTATAAGCCAAGGAGCCTGTCAAAAGGCCGGATGTCTTTTTCATCAAAAGCTCCACTCCATAGGCTTTACCGATAGAATTCAGGACATCCTGCTCGATATTTTCATTCAAAATCAAATCTGCCCCAGACCGATAATCCAGCAGATTATTCATGTAGCGATAATAAACTTCACCGGAAAACTCCAAGGTATTCCTTGCCATATTTCGGTAGTAGCCGACAGAAGCCTGACCTCCGGTTTGAGGTTTTAGATAGCGGTCACTCAGCTTCCAGCTATCCGTCGGTGCAATCGCTGAGGTATTGGACAGCAGGTGTAGGTTTTGCCGCATGGTGGTAAAGCCTGCTTTGATTGAGGATTGATTATCCAAGGTATATCGACCCGAAAGTCTAAACTCCGGACCATGATAGGTCTGAACTACCTGGCCTGACCCGAAAGTCTCCTCCCCTATCACGTTACTCTCCGTAATAGGAGCTCCAGGCACATATTGATTGACTGTCAAAGGTCCAAGAAGCTGATAGAGCATATATCGACCACCATAGCTCAGGGAAAAGCGCTCATTGATCGTCCATTCATCTCCGAAATACACCGCAATCTCCCGCGCATTTTCATCTTCCAAATCCTCCGGAATCACGATAGACTCCGAGCCGAAAGGTTGATTGGTACCGGGATTGAGTTGGTATTGGATCCCATGCACCCCAAATTTATACAGGTGATCCTCTCCTTTTCTGTATTCAAAATCCGCCCGTAAGTGCCATTGCTTGACATCGAAGCTGAATTCGTAGGCATTCAGTGGATTGTCTTCTCCGATGATGCCAAACTCATAGCCATCGTAGCCCACTGTAAATCTACCCTCCAGTTGATCATTGAAGTAGTGTCTCCAAGTCACGGCCACATTGGTATTGCGATAGGAATAGGTCGTATCCGCGTCAAAACCAAACTCATCCTGAGAGATATAGGAAGTGATTTCAAGTTGATTCTTATCATTGAAGGTATGACGGAGATTGGCATTCAAATCATAAAAGGAAGCATTCGATCCTTCCAAGGCTGCTTCATCCTCCAGAAGATTCAAAGCCCAATCCGAGTAAGTGGTTCTTCCGCCCAAGATAAAGGTGGTATTCTCTCCGATAGGACCTTCCAAACTCAGTCTTCCGGTCATTATCCCAATACCTCCACTTCCTCCGATTTTATCAGTCCTCCCAAATTTGGGTTCCACCTGAAGCACGGAAGAAAGCCTTCCTCCATAATTGACAGGCACGGAGCCCTTGTAAAGCTCCACTCCTGAAACCATATCGGGATTGAAAGCTGAGAAAAAGCCAAAAACGTGGGCAGGATTGAAGACCGTGGACTGATTGTAAAGAATCAGGTTTTGATCGGCCGCCCCACCGCGGACATTGAAGCCGACACTGGCTTCTCCGACGGTATTCACACCCGGCAGGGTCAAAACTCCTCTCAAAATATCCACCTCTCCCAGAATCGCAGGCAACTTCCGGACATCGGCTATGCTGATAGCCTGCACGCCCATATCCAATTTATTGATATTGTTCAAAGCACCCGAACTCACGACTACTTCGTCCAGGGAAAGGAAATTCTCCTGCACCTCCATATCCAATACTCCATCCCCAAAGAGCTCGATTTGACGTTGCTCTTGATAGCCTCCTGGATTTTGGACGATCAAAGTATGTCGACCCTTCGGCAGCTCCAGTCGGTACATTCCATTTTCGTCGGTAATGGCTTTCTGATAATCCACCTTTTCGAAGACTACCGTCCCCAGCATGGGCTCCCCATTGTCGATATTGGTGATTTTCCCTCGCAAGACTGCTGTCCTCTTTGCAGGATCTTCATTTTCCTTACCAATTTCGAAGCGCATATTTCGCGCAAAGGCACCCATGGCAGGAGCATTCTGCCCGGAGGCACCTTCCACATCTACTTTCGGGTCAAAATATCCTCTGGCGAAGTCCACTGTGAGCTTTTCACCCTTGGTGATAAAAACCTTCCCATCAGGAGAAATTGAAAATTCCAAATCCGTTTCTTCCAAAACACTGCTCAAAAGATCCGAAAGCCCGGTTTCATTTACCTGAATATTGACCGTTATCCCTTCCACCAGCATGGGGTCGAAATAAAAACGGAAATCGCTCTCGGATTCGATCTTCTCAGCAAATCGCTCAAAGCTCAGGCCTGCGTAGAAGCCGGTAAATTTTGCCGAAGTCTGCGCCATCACCTGCGTCACAGCGAGTCCAAGAATAAAAATGAGTAAAATTCGTGTCGTTTTCATTGTTGATCAGTGGTCGGTGAGTTGGCGAGCTGGAGCAAAGCGGTCAGATACTTTCTTCGATCCTTATTGTAATAGATTCTTTGGCGAGTGAGATTTTCACGGATCGCCTTTTTTTCTACTCCGAGCACCTTGATCGCATCTTTCTTTTTCTTGACTGGGTAAAAAGCTCCCGCTTTGTACAAAAAGAAATCTTCGTACTCATCGTAATAGCCAATATAATCCCCCAATTCCCTTGCGCGTTTATCAACTTTATAATGTTTGGACAAAAGCCTGAAATCCCCGGAAGCAATCACTTCATAAAAGCCATTTTTGTCATACAGATATCCTTCATTACCGCTCAGCTGCACAAACTCTTTTCCGTCAGATAGGACAAAGCCGTCAATTTTGGAAGGCTTGATCAAAAGCTTTTGCGAAAAGAGGGGATGAAAAGTGATCACCTGATCATAGCGGATATCATAGAGTAGCGGCACATCGGGATAAAAGACCCGATTGATGGTCAGTCCTCCATTTTCGAAAGATCGGGTTTTCAAAAAAGGGAAGCCGTCATAATTCCTCGGAGGCTCCGGATACTGCGCACCGGTGATCAACTCCTGAAAGTAAGGAAGCTGCTCCTGGTACTTATCTAGGTTTTGAAGGTTCTCGCTGACAGCTTGACCAAATGACGAAACCGTCAAAAATATCCAGCTACCTAAAGAAAAAATTATTTTACGCATAGTCGAAATTACAAGAGTTTCTGACGTGAGATTTTCTATTTTTAAAAATATCTTTAAGTGGCTTCCTTTATCGATAGAAGGGAAAATGCCTCCACCAAATTGTTAAAAACCGATCATGACCAATCGCCGACAAGCCCTCAAGACCCTCGCCCTTACTTCCCTTG
Organism: Algoriphagus marincola HL-49; assembly: GCA_001314815.1. Taxonomy (GTDB): domain Bacteria; phylum Bacteroidota; class Bacteroidia; order Cytophagales; family Cyclobacteriaceae; genus Algoriphagus; species Algoriphagus marincola_A. The sequence continues at coordinate 3,120 of LJXT01000038.1, read as the reverse complement.
CCGCAACTGCCCCGCATATACAGACGAAGGCAAAAGACCAAAAGCTACAGCAATTTAAATTTTCCTTGAACACCTCCACGATACGGGGGCAAAAGCTGAGCCTCTCAGAAATGATTACTATCACCGCACGGGCAGGCTATGATGGAATCGAACTGTGGATGATGGAGATTGATGCGTATTTGGCATCTGGAAAAAGCCTTCAAGACTTAAAAAAGGAATTGGAAGATGCGGGAATCGAAGCGGTGAATGCCATTGGCTTTGCAACTTGGATGGCGCAGGATCAGGAGAAAAGCAAAAAGGGCTTTGCCCAAATCGAAAAGGAAATGAATCAGCTCGCGGCCATTGGTTGCAAGCGCATCGCCGCTCCTGCAATCGGTGCGGAAGCTCCGGTGGACTTGTTTGAAGCTGGAGAAAAGTACGCTCAACTCCTGGAGTTGGGTCGAAAAACCGGTTGTATGCCACAATTGGAGTTTTGGGGAGCCTTTCCACCTTTCTATCAGTTGGGGCAGGCGCTGGCAGTCGCAGCCATGGCTAATGACCCGGATGCCCGATTGCTGCCGGATATTTATCACCTCTTTCGGGGAGGTTCCGGTTTTGATGGGCTTAAACTGCTCAGTGGAGATGCGGTAGAAGTCTTCCATATGAATGATTTCCCCGGCACCCTGGCCCGCACTGAGCAAGAGGACAAGCATCGGGTATATCCTGGGGATGGCGTGGGGCCTTTGGCGGAAGTAGCTCAGACCTTAAAGAATATGGGCGGAAACAAGATTCTCTCCCTCGAACTCTTCAATCCTAGTTTGTATGCCATGGATGCCGATGTCGTCGCCCGGACAGGTTTAGAAAAAATGAAGCAGTTTTTTTGAAAAGTACCAACCCTTGAGGTTAAAGCCAACCCTTGAGGTTTTTAAAACCTCGAGGGTTTTCTATTTTGAAAGACCTAGCGGAATTACACCTACTTAGGACATTAGCTGACATTTTTCATTCCCCTTATCCTAAAAAAGCCTTTTCAAACTCGATCAATTCTATATCTTTAGGAATCAGTTTCAAACTGCTCAAGTGAGTGAATACCGCTGAAGTGATTTACAATCGCCAAAGTGAGTGTCCACTCACTTAAGATCAACAATTCCTTTTTTCAATGGCTCTTTTTCAAAACTCCGTCCTTAAAAAATACCTGGCCTCTCAGAGCTCACAGCCTATCCAAGAGGCATTTGCTGTTTACCAGAGTTATTTCCACAACCCCCAAATCCGGGAAAATATCCGCGCGGCAAAAGAAGAACAGTTTCAGGAAGGATTTTTACGCGAATTATTTGTCAAAATCCTCGGCTATACCATCAATCCTATGCAGTATTTTGAACGCTTCGACTACGAAATCGATGCAATGGTCTATGAATTTGGATTCTCCAAAAAGATTAGGAGGATAGAGGAAGGAGGTGAAGCATGAAAAAGCAATTTGATTATGATAACCATTGGCATTATAGAAATGAACTTATCGAACAATTGCAAAAGGACGCAATATATAACTATGAAGAGTATCTGAAATCAAATTCCCAAATTTCCTTAAGGAATTACATTCGTTCATTGTTTTCTTTATATGAAGGGGTTTTGGCTAACTTAAGAGAAAAGTTAGCAAATAGAATTCAGACACTCTATTTAATTGGCGCTCTTAATGAGATTAATATTCATGATTTATATTTATTAATGGATGAAGCAGTATCAATAAATGAGAGAGGAGGAGTTAATAAAAAATTTAATGCCAATTCGTTTGAGAAGTTGCTAAAATTTGTCATAAAGAAAGCTTGCGAATTAAATAAAATTGAAGATCAAATATTTAATCAAGGCTGGAATGATTTCAAGAGTTTTATAAAAATCAGAGACAGAATAACTCATCCAAAGTATGAAGAAGGCATTCTCGTTTCAGAAGATGATTATAAGATTATTGAAAATGCAAAAAAATGGTGGGACAAAACCTTAAGAATAGTATTTATTTAGACCTGCCTCGACCGCGAAATCGACGCCCTAGTCTATGAATTGTATGGCTTGACCGAGGATGAGATTAGGATTGTGGAAGGGAGGGGGTAAGATATTTTTTTAAGATCGAAAGGTTCTACCCTTAAGTTAGTGGAATATATAAATAAGAGTTATAGAAATGGAAATCTGATTCACCTTCGTGAGTAATATTTAACTGAAATTCAAGGACTTATGAAAAACAACTTATCAAAGCGTACACTAAAAGCCATTTTCTCCATTAAATTGGTGGTAGAACCTAATTTAAATTAAGAAAAAATACCCCGTCTCACCTTGTTATAGTTAAAATCAAAAATCATTTAATTCAAAAACTTAAAAAAATGTACAGCAAAAAAGACTTCGATAGGGCATTTATGATGCTACATGATTTAAAAAAAGGAAAAAAACCCGGATTCTTCTCATATCCTCAATACAAACAATTATACAATCACCCTCTCAAATATGAAATTATACAAGAGTATGATAAGTACTTTGAGGATTTACCAAGAATGAATGAATCAGAGAGATTTAGTAGGGCTACAAAATTAACAGGTTACATATTTTAAATTTTATGAATATTACAATTGGAATTAGCTTAATTATTTTTAGTTTTTTGATAAGGTCTTGGTATGGATTGCGAAAAGGTCATAAAAACCCAATATACTGGAAACCCATTCATTCAAATATGCTCGCTAATTTTATCGTGATCGTAGGATCTTTTGGAATAATGTTTTTTGGAATATTTCTGTTGTTCCAATGAACTAGAAAAACAGCCACTATCTGAGTGTAAAATGAGCGTTGGTCTAAGCGTAGTCCCGACATCTGTACGGGAGCATCTACGCTTTTATATCTCATTGAATTTGTAATTCCTTTCGGACAAGTTCAACCCTTTTAGGGTTGACATTCACCATCCCGACCTTTATTTCCCTAGGTTTCACCTAGGGTTATTCAGAAGTTCGACGGCTTCACCGTCTTTCTAGTCAGATATTTTTGGTCATTTTCAAGACCCCAAAAGGGGTCAAACCTCTCAATACTTGTGCGCCGCGGCATAGCCATGGGTTGGTGGGAGAGCGAAGTCGAACCCAAACCCATGGATCCAAAGCACAAAACATTCAC
>LJXT01000037.1 GCA_001314815.1 Algoriphagus marincola HL-49 | reverse complement strand
CCTCAATGGAACTGGACTGGACTTCAAAGCCTGTGCGTCGGTATTGACCACGACAAACTCCACGTCCTTGATTCCTTGATTGTACATGTGGTTGACTGCATTAGAGCCACCACCTCCGACGCCAATTACCTTGATAATTGACTTTTGATTTTTTGGAAGATCAAATCTGTAATCTTTCATGTTATCTGACATATTTATTTATTTGGTGAACTAGTTTCTGTTTTTTCTTTAAGGTTTGAAATGGAGGGAAATAAAAGACAGCGTCCATTATCTCCCCAATCATAAGCCCTAGTAATTACTATCGTCTCCGATTTCATCATGGATAATGCTCTTGAGCCTATCGCTGATGTTTCGGAAAATATCTTTTGCATTAAACTCCCGCTTGGGAGCGATTTTCTGCACCCCACCGTTAGCAATGCGCTTATTGTAGCTTTCTTCCCGGTCATCCAGGGATTTGAACCCTGCCAAAACCAATCCTACCGAAGTAGCATACATCGGGCTTTTGACGTCCTCGAGAGCGGTCTTTCCTAGATGCTCATTTGGGTAGCCGATGCGGGTATCTAAGCCAGTCTGGAATTCAAAAAGCTGGGAACCGCCGCCTGTGATGACAATTCCTCCGGTAAGCTTCTTGTAATAGCCGCTTTGCCAAATCTCATTTTGGACGATATCAATGATTTCTTCCATGCGGGCCTGGATAATGCTGGCAAGGTTTCTAATGGAAATCTCCTTCGGAGGCCTGTTTCTGAGACCAGGTATGGATACGATCTCATTTGGATTGGCCTCGTTGGCAATTGCTTTACCAAAACGCGTTTTGAGGAGTTCGGCCTGCTTCTGCATGACCATGCATCCTTCTTTGATATCCTTGGTAATAATGTTTCCTCCGAGTGGAATCACCGCTGTATGACGGATGATATTTTCATAAAAAATCGCTACGTCCGTCGTACCACCTCCGATATCCACCAAGCAAACACCTGCTTCTTTCTCTTCATCGCTAAGAACCGCCAAGGAACTGGCAAGAGGCTCCAGGATCAATTGCTTGGACGTGAGGTCTGCTCTTCTCACGCATCGGTTGATGTTGTTGATCGCGGTGGTCTGTGCTGTGATGATATGGAAATCAGCCTCCAAACGAGTACCGGACATACCCACGGGATCTTTGATTCCTCCTTCGTAATCCACGGTGTAGTCTTGTGGCATCACGTGAATGATTCTGTTTCCGGGAGGCACCAAAATATTTTCCATTTCAGAAGAAAGACGGCGTACATCTTCTACCGTGATTTCATCTTCAGATGGCTGACGCATAATGCTTCCACTTTGCATTTTACTCTGAATGTGCTGCCCGGCAATACCGACAATCACCTCGCCTATTTCCACATCAGCCATATCAGAAGCTTCTTCTACGGCTTTTTGGATAGCATGCACGGTCTTGTCGATGTTGGTAACGACACCTCGGTCCACTCCATCTGAGACGGCCTTGCCCATTCCCAGAACTTCGAGTTTTCCGTATTCATTTTTGCGACCGACAATGGCACAGATTTTTGTGGTACCTATGTCTAATCCGACGATTAATTTTTCATTTTCCATACCCAAGCTTTTATTCACAGACTATTTGTTCTTTAAATTTTACACTGACCCGATCATAGGCGTCCCAGCCTTTACGGGGTAGAATTTCACTGTAGAAAATCTGAATGCGATCAAACTTATCTTTTAAATCTGAAGCGTCGCCCAATTCAATCACTTGCTCTCCCACCTGCTGATAGAGCCGAATATCATCGCGCTCCCTGATCTCTACCTCCGTGATTTGTGCATTCCAAAATTCATCCTCGGAGATAAAGCGAATCAAATCCATCAATTCTGGCATTTGATTCATCACTCCACCCTCATTCAGTAGCTTTTCTGCCATATCACCACTAAGAATCAGCACACGACTCGTATAGCTCGGTGAGACAGGAATGATTTTACCCTCCGTGGTGATGTATCCATTGGCAGCAAGCGGGCGCACAATCCTCGCAATAGGCTGATGCTGCTCGAGGTAGAGTTGAAGGATTCCTTTCTGCCCTATACTCGCTTCAGCCATTTTGATAAATGGATGTCCCTGTAGGCGATCCTCAATCGCATTCAATGGCACCTCCTCGAGAAGGAGGCCTACTTTCAAATTCGGAAAGGCTTCCGCCAGCAGGGTTTCTATCTCCTGCTTATCCACGAAATACAATCCACTTACTCCCTCGATTTCGATTTCTGTTCCTTGGTAGGTTTTGTAGATACTTTGCTTTTCTACAAAAGCAATAAAGCCACCCAAAATCAAGGTCAAAATCACAAAAACTCCATATTTCTTCAGTCTTTTCATACTCCTTGTTCAGTTGAATTAGACATTTCCGAAATCCACATTTTCACTTTTGGGACGAGTCGATCAATATCGCCTGCCCCCATGGTCACAAGCACTTCTGGCTGAAGGCTTTCCAAAACCTCGAAAAGCTTCTCTTTGGCCACAGCCATCTTTGTATCTGCCTGAATACCCTCCAAAAGCATTTCTGAATTCACTCCTGGAATAGGAAGCTCCCTCGCCGGATAGATATCCAAAAGCAGTACCTGGTCTGCAAGGGAAAGACTCTCAGAAAAACCTGTAGCAAAATCCCTAGTCCTGGTAAAAAGATGTGGCTGAAAAATCACCGTCAGCTTCAGTCCTGGATACATGGCTCGAATCGAACTCAAACATGCACGGATCTCCTCCGGATGATGTGCATAGTCATCTACATATACCTTGCTAGATTCGTTAAGATGGATTTCAAATCGGCGTTTGACCCCTCGGAAACTAGCCAGACCCGTTTTGATTTGCTCTTCAGTCAATTCAAAATGCAGGGCGACTGCTATCGCTGCAAGTGCATTCTCCACATTGTGAAAACCAGGAATAAAGAGTTCCAAACCCTTGATTTGCATCTTGCCATCCAGATAGTCAAAGACAAATGATCCTGGCTTGGCTTTTACATTATCCGCATGAATACCAGTAGAAGCTCTCAGTCCATAGGTGGAAATACCTTTCTTATCAGCCACCGGTTCACCCAGTCGTTGTAAAGCTTTGTCCTGAATAAATAGCTTTCCCTTTTTCTTGAGAAGTCCTACAAACTCCCGGAAGCCTTCGACGATGCTACTTTCATCACCATAAATATCCAGATGGTCAGGATCCACACTGGTAATGATCTCCATTTCAGGATTTAAGCGAAGGAAAGACCGATCAAACTCATCGGCTTCTACCACCATGATGGTTTTATCCTTCGAACTATTGATCAAGAGATTGCTTTGATAATTTTGGGTAATACCACCAAGGAAAGCTGTTACCGGCTTATTTGCTGACTTTAAGAGATGAGCGATCATCGATGAAGTGGTGGTCTTCCCATGGGTACCAGCCACAGCTACCGTGTAGTTTTCTGATGAAAGAAGCCCAAGAACTTCTGAGCGCTTTTTGATTTGGATTTCTTCTCGCTCAAAGAATTGATACAATTTCGAATCTCTAGGTACGGCAGGTGTCCATACCACCAACAAGGCCTCTTTATTTTCAAAAAGACTGCTTGGAAGCTTGCATGAATCATCTTCAAACATCACCGGAATACCCTCATTTTGGAGTTCGTCAGTAAGCGGTGAGGCTGTACGATCGTATCCGGAGACGGAATAGCCCTTATGCTTAAACCAGCGGGCTAAAGCACTCATTCCTATCCCTCCGATTCCGAGAAAAAAGACGCTATGTATTTCCTTTAGATTCAAGCGATTAACTTTTCTATTTCATTTACTATCTCTTCAGCTGCATTTGGCTTTGCCAAAGCGCGAATATTTTGACTCAATCTTTTTACTAGATCAGGCTCATTCATGATGCTATCCACCTCTTCCTTCATTTGGCCTACTGCCTCGGCATCCTTTAAAATGAGTGCTGATTCTTGCAGTACATAGGCCATGGCATTTTTGGTCTGATGATCTTCCGCCACATTGGGAGACGGAATAAAAATCACCGGCTTGCCTACAAGCGAAAGCTCCGAAACAGAAAGCGCCCCTGCACGCGACACGATTACATCTGCAGCAGAATAGGCTAGATCCATTTCCCGAATGAATTCCCGAAGATGGATGTGCTCCAATCCGGAATCTTCCACAGCTTTTGACATGTCTTTGAAATAGTATTTACCAGACTGCCAAAGCACCTGATATCCATGATTTTCAAATGCCTGCATATCTTTTAGCGTAGCTTGATTCAGCGTCCGTGCCCCCAAGGATCCTCCCAAAACCAAAAGAGTCTTTCTAGTTGGATCCAAGTCAAAGTGAGCCATCGCTTTTTCCCGCTTGCCATCGAGATGAAGGATATCTTTTCTTACCGGGTTACCGGTCAAGACCAATCGGTCAGAAGGGAAAAAAGACTGCATGTTTGGATAGGCGACACAGATGGTTTTTGCCCGCCTGGATAAAATTTTATTCGTGATTCCTGCGTAGGAATTTTGCTCTTGAATGAGTGTTGGGATTTTTTTGCCTTGAGCAGCATAGAGCACCGGTCCACTTGCATAGCCCCCGACTCCGATCACTACCTGAGGCTTGAAATCTCTGACAATCTCCCCCGCTTTTGCCAAGCTTTTGATCAGCTTAAAGGGGAAGGACAAATTTTTCCAAGTCAGGGATCGCTGTAATCCCGCCACTGGCAATCCAATGATTTTGTAGCCAGCCTCAGGGACCTTCTGCATCTCCATTTTACCCAAGGCACCCACAAAAAGCACCTCGCTATCAGGATGCTTTTCTACCCAGGCATTGGCGATGGCAATAGCAGGATAGATATGTCCCCCGGTACCTCCACCGCTGATCAAAAGGCGATATGTTGCTGACTTTTCGATTAGATTGCTGCTTTTAGTTTTGGTCTGTTCATTGCAGTCCCGGTTTGTAATTCATCCTGATGATCACCCCTACTGACAGAAAGAATAATCCCCAAGGAAATTCCTGTAAATACCAAGGATGTCCCTCCCATACTGAGTAGCGGAAGTGGAAGCCCGGTGATAGGTCCAAGACCTACGGCTACTGCCATATTTACCAATGCTTGAATGACGAGTGCGAAGCTGAGACCTGCAGATAGCAAGCCTCCAAATGCTTTATTGGAATTGGCGACAATGCGCATCCCCCGATATAGCAAAGCCAGATAAAGGAAAAGGACTGCCACTCCGCCGATCATTCCATACTCTTCAATGATAATGGCATAGATAAAGTCAGAATAAGGGTGTGGCAATGAGTTTCTTTGCTCAGAATTTCCAGGACCCTTGCCCGAAATTCCACCCGTTGCGATAGCGATGTAGGACTGCTCTGCTTGGAAAGGAATTTTGCTATCGTCTGATGAGGACTCTACGAAATCTGTGATTCTAGACTGGAAAGTCTCTCCTCTTTGTCCTAAAAATATCGCCGCGGTCAATCCCAAAACACCCACCATCACGACTACTAGAAGATATTTCACAGGAACTCTTCCGATAAACATGATCAAAAGACAGGTGCTTAAAAGTAAGATGGCCGTAGACATATTTGCCAGTCCTATCAAAGCGCAAATCACACCAATTGCGATGATGATGGGTAGAAATGTACTCTTGAAGTCCTTAATGTTATTTTGTCTTCTGGCTAGCATAGCAGCCAATGCTGCGATGAGAGCCAATTTTGCCAAATCGGAAGGTTGAAACGCCTGATTGATGACCGGGATGGTCAACCATCGATTAGCCTCGTTGATATTGGAGCCAAATAAGTAGGTAATCAAAAGCAGCGGCATGGAAAGGTACATGGCCAATCTGGCATAAAGCGCATAGTTTCGATAAGGGACTTTATGAGCCAGCCACATGACTCCCAGAGAAACGAACACCAATGCTGAATGCCTTACCAGGTACAATTCGGTATTCCCCCCAGCATATTTATAAGCCAAAGATCCTGTCGCAGAATACACCACTAGGATACTGAATAGAGACAGCAGTATCACGATACCCCAGATAATGGGATCTCCCTTGAAATGCTCATCTATCCATGCTTTAAACTGGCTCATGCGCTGATTTTCATTTTTAAATCCAACACTCCGGCTCGGAACTGATCGCCCCGGTCCTCATAATTCTTGAAAAGATCAAAGCTTGCACACGCAGGCGAAAGCAAGACCACATCACCTTTCTGTGCCATTTGACGACTCCAGGTGATTGCCTCTTTTATATTTTGAGTTTCTCTTATCTCATCGATTATTCCAGCAAAGGCTTTTTGAAGCTTTACATTGTCTTTTCCAAGGCAGATCAGTGCTTTGACACGAGCACTAACCAATGGTACAAGAGGCGTATAATCATTACCCTTATCTACCCCTCCAGCTATCCAAATGACTCCTTGGTTGTAGCTTTCCAAAGCATAGGCAGTTGCCTCCACATTGGTGCCTTTACTGTCATTGATATAGCTGACACCTTCTATTTCAGCTACCTTTTCCAAGCGATGAGGAGCATTCTCGAAGCTTTGAAGCCCTGCTTCGATTTGAGCCTGACTGAGACCTGCGGTCTTTGCTGCGGTTATAGCAAAAAGTGCATTGATTACATTGTGCTTGCCGGCAATAGGAAGTGCCTTTGTAGGAATCCTGATTTCTTCTTGGTTTACCTTTGCGACGAGTTCATCACCCTGCAGGAAAGCAGAAGGGTTATTCTCGGCATTCAAAGAGATGAAATGCTTTTTTGCCCGGATTTTCGCTTCCTTTATTCCGCTTTTTGAAATCATATCTTCTTTGTAGAAGAGTGCAAAATCATTTGCTTTTTGGTTGATAAAAAGCCGGAATTTTGACTTCATATATTTTTCTACCTGACCTTCATAGCGGTCCAGATGATCAGGAGTGACATTAGTCAAAATGGCAATATGAGGATGAAAAGTCTGCATGCCGTCAATCTGAAAACTGCTCGTCTCGATCACCCACCAGTCTTTATCACCTTGCAGCAATTGTCCTGACCAGCTGTGACCGACATTACCCGCCAAGCCCACATTGAGCCCAGCACTCTTTAGCAGATGGTAGATCAAAAGCGTAGTAGTCGTCTTTCCATTTGTGCCTGTGATAGCAATGATTTTTCCATTGGAAACATGGTGCGCCAGTTCCAATTCGTCAATTACGGCCAGTCCTTTGTCCACGGCCTTTTTCATCAAAGGTGTAGTAAAAGGAATTCCCGGACTTTTTACTATTAGGTCTGAATCCAAGATTCTTTCCTCGGAGTGTTTTCCCTCTTCAAATTCAACTCCCGATTCCACCAGTCGCGCCTTTCTTTCCTCTTTGATTTGACCCAAATCCGATACGAAAACCCCATAGCCCATCTGCTTGGCGAGCAAGGCTGCTCCCAATCCACTTTCTCCGGCTCCTATGATGGCTACGTTTTTCAAATTATCTCAATTTCAAAGTGGCAAGTGTGACAACTGCGAGTAAGATCCCCACGATCCAAAACCGCGTGACAATTTTAGCTTCAGGAATATTGCGCTTTTGATAATGGTGGTGAAGGGGGGACATGAGGAATATCCTTCTACCCTCTCCGTATTTTTTCTTAGTGTATTTGAAATAGCCGACTTGCATGACTACGCTCAGATTCTCGATGACGAATATTCCACACATCACCGGTATAAGAAGCTCTTTGCGAAGGGTCAAGGCCATGACAGCAATCGCCCCGCCCAACATCAGGGACCCCGTGTCACCCATGAAAACCTGGGCCGGGTAAGCGTTGTACCAAAGGAATCCGATACAGGCACCGATAAATGCCGATGCAAAAATCACCAACTCCCCTGAATTGGGGATGTACATGATATTTAGATACTGGGAGAAAATGGCATTACCGCTGAGGTAAGCAAAAATCGCGATGGTCAAACCAATGATGGCTGAAGTCCCTGCCGCCAATCCATCAATCCCATCTGTAATGTTGGCCCCATTTGAAACAGCCGTGATGATAAATATCACCACCAAAATGTATAAAAATGGAGTGACTGCCTCGCCCAAGAAACCTAAAAGACGCTCATAGTTAAGTTCGTTGTTCTTAACAAAAGGAATGGTGGTCTTCAGCGCTTTTACATCTTGAAAAGCCGGAGTCTCCACTATGCCGCTTTCGACAGACACCGGGGTGGAGAACTCACGAATCACCACATCCTCGTGAAAATACAGGGTAGCGCCCACAATCACTCCTATCCCGATCTGTCCCACGATTTTGAACCTACCCTTCAGACCTTCTTTGTTCTTTTTGAAGACCTTGATGTAATCATCCAAAAACCCGATTGCACCCAACCAAAGTGTCGTGATGAGCAATAGAATGATGTAGATATTGTCCAGATCCCCAAAAAGCAAAGTAGGGATAATAATGGCCGCAATGATCATGATTCCGCCCATCGTCGGAGTGCCTTTTTTCTGGGCTTGACCTTCTAGACCAAGATCCCGTACAGTTTCCCCAATTTGGCGATTGCGGATCCAATTGATGATGCGATGCCCAAAAGTAATGGTAATGATCAAGGACAGGATTGCCGCCATTCCTGCTCGGAAGGAGATGTAGCGAAACACCCCAGCTCCAGGCAGGTCCCATACTTGATCCAAATATTCAAAAATCGGGTATAACATTTCAATTTTGGCTGAGTTGATTCAAAATTTCTCCCACTACCTCGGCATCGTCAAAGTGGTGTTTTACACCTTGTATTTCTTGATAGTCTTCGTGACCTTTTCCAGCGATTAGGATGATGTCTCCTTTTTTGCAAAGCATACAGGCAGTCCTAATCGCTTCGCGACGATCGACAATACTCAGGACTTTACGCATTTCCGTTGGCCCAACACCAGCTTGCATATCTTTAATGATTTGCTCCGGCTCCTCGAATCGAGGATTATCAGAAGTCAAAATCACCTTATCACTTTCCCTCACGGCTATTTTGGCCATGATGGGACGCTTGGTCGTGTCCCGATTCCCACCGCAACCGACTACGGTAATCACTTGCTCACCACCAGTTCGTACACCATTGATGGTTTTCAGTACATTCTCGAGTGCATCAGGGGTATGCGCATAATCAACGATTGCAGTAATACCCGCTCCAGTGATTCGGTCAAATCGTCCTTTCGCACCGGGGATGGCAGAGAGGTGTTGCAAAACCTCTTCCTCGTCTTCTCCTAGAAGTACAGCAGTTCCAAAGGCTCCCAAAAGATTATAGGCATTAAAAGCCCCGATTAGCCTAAACCACACCTGCCTGCCATTGATGTCCAGTTCCAAGCCTTCGATGGTATTGGATATGATTTTCGCTTTGAAGTCTGCTGCGGATTTGAGTGCAAAAGTTTGATGTGTGCCCCGGCAATTCTGTACCATCACCATGCCTCGCTTATCGTCTCCATTGACGAGCGCAAATGCATCTTTGGGAAGGTCATCAAAGAGTTTTTTCTTAGCCTTGATGTATTCATCGAAGGTCTTGTGGTAGTCCAGATGATCGTGAGAGATATTGGTAAAGATCGCTCCGATCAATTTCAAACCTGCAATTCGCTCTTGTACGATCGCATGAGAACTCGCCTCCATAAAGCAATGCGTACAGCCTTCATCGACCATTTTGCGAAGCAAAGCTTGAATACTGACCGCATCAGGTGTGGTATGGGTCGCAGGGACAATCTCCTCGTTGATCTTATTTTCTACTGTGGAAAGCAAGCCCGTACTATAGCCCATCGCCATGAAAAGCTGATGAAGTAAAGTCACAGAGGTAGTTTTTCCATTCGTCCCGGTGACAGCCACTACCTTGATTTGACTGGATGGATTATCAAAATAATTGGAAGCTAAGATTCCCAGGGACTGAGCGGTGTTTTTGACCTGTACCCAGGTGATGTAGGTTGAAGGTGACTCAGGAAGCCTTTCACAGACCACAGCCTTAGCACCTAGTTCGATGGCTTTATCAATAAACTCATGTCCGTCAACTTGCGTACCCGCGATGGCTACGAAAACTGAACCCTCGGACACCTTTCGGCTATCAAAGACAATATCCTTCACCCGCACTTCCATATCGCCAATGGTGCTGAGTAAGGATACTTTATATAATATGTCTTTTAATACTTTCAATTTATCCTAATTCAAGTTTGATAATCGTATTTGACTGGAGTGGTGTACCGGGATTTAGGGACTGGCTTTTGACAATTCCTCTTCCACTGTAATTGACCCGAATCCCTTTATTCTCTAAAATGAATAGCGCATCTCTCAGCGACAATCCAGATACATCTGGTACTGTAGCAGCATCCGTATCATTGGTTTTCCAGTTGATTTGATTTTGGTTGGCAACCACTTTCACCCATTCTTCAGGCTGTACGGGAGCACTTGGTACACCGAGTTTTTCCAAAATTTGATGGATTTCAGCCGCCTTTCCGGCTTTGACAAAAGGAGTGTTGCTAGACTTTTCCTCAGTGGCAATAAGATCTTGCGAAGAAGGGTTGAGCTCAAGGTCCACTGCGTAAATTTTATCGGCAATCTCCTTGAATACCGGGGCTGAAACATCCCCTCCATATGCTGCAAAACCCGTCGGGCTATCGATCACCACAATCATGGAATACTTCGGCTGGTCTGCAGGAAAGTATCCCGCAAAGCTCGTGTAGTATCGCTTGGTATAGCGTCCATTCTCCAACTTTTGGGCTGTGCCTGTCTTACCAGCAACCGCATATTCCGCATTGGCAATATTCTTAGCCGTACCTCTCACTACTACTCCTTCAAGCAATTCCTGAAGTTGCTTTACAGTCTTTTCAGAGGCGATTTTCTTCCGAATCACTTCCGTATCCCACTGCCTTTCAATTTTATTACCTCTTACAATTGCTTGGATCAAGTATGGCTTGACCATTTTGCCTTCGTTGGCGACGGCGTTATACAAGGCCAAAGTATGAATGGGATTTAGCTTGCTTTCATAGCCTATAGAAATCCAAGGCAAAGAAGTCCCGTACCAGTCTTTTTCTCCGGGCTTTTTGAAAAATGGCTTCCCCTCACCTGCTAGCTGAAAATCAAATGGCTCACGAAGTCCCACCTGATCCAAATAGCCCAAAAACTTCGAGGGGCTAGAACCAAAATGCATGTCAACCAATTTGGAAATAGCCACATTGGAAGACTTCTCAAAAGCTTCCCGAATGGTAATCGTACCATAGCCACCGTTTTTTGCATCGCGCATGACTTGATTGTAAAATCTGTGTGCTCCGTTTCCTGTTTCGATTTTCTCCTCCAAAGAGACTTTATTCTCCTCCAAAAGCGCCAGCATGGAGAATAGCTTAAAAGTGGATCCAGGCTCTGTATTTCCTTGATCACCAATGGCAAAATTGTAGTTTTCGCCATAGCCTCGACCGTTCTTATTTTTCTGAAGATTGGCAATGGCTTTGATCTTTCCAGTCTTCACCTCCATAACGATGACCGAACCAAAAGCTGCATCCCGATCTTCCAACTGCCGAAGCAGCGCAGTCTCTGCGACATCTTGAATATTGACATCCAGGGTGGTTATTACATCAAAACCATCATCAGGCTTGATATCCTCAGCATCAAAAACAGGTTTCCAACTTCCTCCGGCAATACGCTGAAAAAGAGCTTTGCCATCGCGACCTTTTAAGTATTCATTAAAGCTATATTCGATACCCGCACCGTATTCATCCTCATTGACGAATCCGACTGTGCGACTGGCCAGGGAATTAAATGGACGATAGCGTTTTTCTACCTTTTCAAAAAGAACGCCACCTCCCAGTCTTCCTTCTCTGAAAATTGGCCACTCTGCCATCTTTTGCATATCCTGATAGCCTACCTGACGGCGATTAAGTACGATGTATCGCTTCTTTTCCAGTCGGGCATCAGTAATCATCCGCTTATATGCCTTGGCAGACTTATCTCGATAATAAGCAGATAAATGATTGGCCAAAGAGTCTATGCCAGAATCAAAAAGTGATTTTTTGGCCATAGTCGGATCAAGGGCAACCCGATAAAAAGGCAAACTGGTCGCAAGAAGACTCCCGTCTCCAGCATAAATATTTCCTCTTGTCGCAGGAACTTCACGGTACTGAAAATTGATCGTTTGTGCTTTTTCACGCCACTTATCACCTTCCTCTACTTGGATTTTGGCAATACGAAGCGGTATCGCTGCTGTCGCAAGCGCAATCAGGATGAAAACCACCCTCACTCGGAGCACTATGGATCGCTTAATGTTCACTCTTCTACTTCTATTTTTACCGGTGGCTTATCTAATTCAACGATACCTCTGGCCGCTACTTTTTTGGCGAGCTCGGACTGCATACTACTAAGCATATACTCTGCCTCGAGCGTAGTGACATCCGCACGGATATCCTCCACCTCTTGCTGCACCTTTTCTATTTTTCGGACCATATTTTCAGCCCGGTGATTTCCCCATATATAAATAAGTGCCAATAGCGCCACGAAACCTATAGGAGGCACCAATTGGACAGGAACCCCTTCACCCAAAACCCTGGTCACATCGAGCTTTTCCTCAATCCAGGAAAAAATCGATCTCCCAGTCCCAGTCGTACGGGACTTATTGGTTGATTTCAGTTTTTTCCGAAAAGTATTCTGGCTCATTTCACTAATTTTTTTGCCACTCTCAATTTTGCACTTCTGGCTCGCGGGTTTTCCGCTATTTCCTCAGCCGAAGCGGTAATTGCGCCTCTACTGACAGGCTCTAAAGGACGAATAGGATTTCCATAAAAATCCTTTTCTAGCTCCCCTTGGAATTTCCCTTTTTGAATCAGGTTTTTCACCAAGCGATCTTCCAAGCTGTGATAGCTCATCACTACCAATCTTCCTTCCGGCTTCAAAAGCTCAATCGCACCCAATAGCATTTCTTCCAAGGCCGCCATTTCATCATTTACCTCGATCCGAAGTGCCTGAAATACCTGAGCGAAATATTTAAACTCTTTGCCCCTCGGAGCATATTTTTTCAAGAATGCAGTCAATCCCTCTGTAGTTTCAAAGGGATTTTCAGATCGATTTGATACGATAGCTTGCGCTAAAGTTTTTGCATTTTTCACCTCACCATACATTCCTAAGATCTTATGGAGATCCTGCTCCGAATAGGAGTTGAGCACATCCTTGGCACTTTTTCCCTGAGAGGGATTCATGCGCATATCCAGCTCTCCTTCAAACCGTGTGGAAAAACCACGAGCCGGTTCATCAATCTGATGGGAAGAAATCCCCAAGTCAGCCAGGATTCCATCTACTTGTCGGACTCCATATAGCCTCAAGTACTTCTTGATATCTCTGAAATTTGCTGCTACAAAAGTGAAGCGAGAATCTTCCGGAATATTTGCCTCCGCATCCGGATCCTGATCAAAACCATAAAGATGTCCCGCCTCCAAATGCTTCAGGATTTCGCGAGAATGCCCTCCTCCACCAAAAGTCACATCGACATAAACCCCATTGGGGTCAATAGCCAAGCCTTCAGTGCATTGGGCGAGCATCACTGGAATATGGTATACAGAAGCCGTCATGATTTAGGAGAGATATTTTTCCATTAATGCTGACAGATCAGCCGGATCAGGAATGACATGCTTCGCGTGGTTTTCCGGATTCCAGATTTCAATCCGGGTTCCGTTTCCTGCCACGACTACTTCCTTTTCCAAAGTGGCATAAGCCTGAAACTGCTTCGGTATCAAGATTCGGCCAGCACTATCTAACTCCACATCCACGACCGAATTGAAAAAAGCCCTTTGCAACGCTCGCTGCTCGGGATTATTGATGTTCAGAGACTTAATCTGATTCTCAAGCTTGCGATATTCTACAAGCGGATAAAGCGCAAGGCAACGATCTTCCGCCATGCGAAGCATCAAAGTAGACCCATTCGCCTCCGGTATTGCTCCCTTTATCTTGGAAGGCAAAGCCAGGCGTCCTTTTGGATCAAGCTTACAATCATAGTGGCTGTTGAACATTATTCCGTTGCGCTTTTTTTTGCGAGAACTCGTAAAAACAAAAGTAATAAAATGATTTTCACATTCTACCACTTTACTCCACTTTTTCCCACTTTGTACTAAAAGTAGCCAAAAGATTGATTCCTCCCAATAATTTTTCAAAAAAATCATGGAAATTTTATTGGGTATCAAGGAATTAGACGGAAAAAGAAAAAGGCCAAAAATGCTCTAAAAAGAGCCTTTTTTGATAGATTTTTCTAAGAAAAAATTTCTGTTTGATCGAAACTCCTGAGATCAGATTGAAAAGTGGGAGAATTTCCCAAAAAAAAGCAGCGACCATTGGCCACTGCTTTTCCAAAAGTATCAACACACAAATTAATTTTTATCCTTTTGCATTTGACGAAGCTTCTCCATTTCCTGCTCAAGCTCTCGCTGAAATTCCTGCATTTTTTGTTCGTTTTCACGCTGCCATTGCTCTAGCTTCCGCCGAAACTCTTCGATTTTTGGTTCTTGCGTTTTTTCCCATTCCTTCATTTTCATCCGAAACTCCTGCATTTTCGGTTCCTGAGCCTCCTTCCAAGCTTTCATTTTTTCTTCCCATTCGTTTAGCTTCGGCTCGATTTCCTTTTCCCAAGCCTTCATTCTTGCCTCCCGCTCCTCGGCATTTTCTTCCCAGCGCTGCTGAAACCTCTGAGCTCTTTCTTCCATCCGCTCAGCCCATACCTGCATTTTTTCCTCTTTTTCTTTTATCCAATTTTCTCTTTCCCCGGGACTCATTTCGGTCGTATCACCGAAGAAAAATGACCCGGGACCTTCCCCATCAAATTCGAACATCATCGGCTCGCCCGACTCGAACATGAAAAAATCTGCATCTCCAAAGAATTCAAAAGGAAAACCATCCGGAAATGGCGGGAAAGGGGGAGTACCCGACCCCATCATCAAAGAATCGAACTCAGGCATGGACTCGAAATCAAAATCAAGATGTGGCATCCCATCTATAAACACCATGGATTTTTTGCCTTTGATAATTGTGTCTCCTTCTACGATTAAGGTATCACTTTTTAATTCATACCTAAAAGTGTTACCATTGCCTTTTTGCGTGATTACTACATGATTTCCTTGGTCATCCGTCCACTCCTGTGTAGAATTGCCATCACTGATGATAACTTTGCGCTCCTTTTTGACTGTTGTATCTACTCTTATAAGTGAAGGATTTTCGGAAGTAAAAGTGATAAAATCTAATTCTGGATTTTCCAGTGAAACCAGAGGGATTTGATCTTCGAATTCATTAGGCTTTGAAGACTCGGCATGGGCAAATATCCCAACAGCCAGGACAAGTGAAAGTAACATGGGGATAGAAATTATAGGGTTCTGTGGATAGTTCTGTGCGGGCAAACCCAGCATTCTTTTGATTCGATGAAGCGTTGGGTTTCTTCTTTTGGAAGCTGCCAGGGCCAATTCTGGTGAATTTTCTTGTGCGAAGTTCAATACCTCGGCGAGAGCCTGAGCCAATACTTTGGGCTCTATACCGCCTTTGATCGCCAGGTCATCAGTTGCATTTTCTCTCAATTCCTTGACGGTTTGATTGGTCCACCAAAAGCAGGGATGATAGAAAAACAAAATCTCTAAGGTCGACTGCATCAGATTGAACAAGTAGTCATGCCGCTTAATATGAGCCAATTCATGCGCTAAAATCGCTTCAAGCTGCTCAGGACACATCTGAAAAAGCAATCCTGCCGGAAATAGAACTATTGGCTTTATAACCCCAACAGCCATCGGAGAAAGCCCTTCGGTGGTGATTTTGAGCTCTACCCTATTTTTGATTCCCAATCGAGCCGCTACCTGATTCAATTTATTGGTGAACTCTAAGTCTGCGTTTGGCATGCTGCCCTGCCGTAAATTTCTCACAGCCGAAAGATTGGCAATAAGACGGAACAAGAATAAAACAGCTCCAAAAAACCAGATATTCACCAAGAATGGCAATTGGGATTCAACCCAAATCAAAGTGCCTTGTATAAAAGTCATGGACTGAGCCGGTTCTGACAGAAGTACCCAGCCGACTGTTTCGCTGCCAGAAAGAGAAAGATTCGGAGTATGGATGGAAACCTGATGGAAAAGTGTGATCAGGGTAAGAACTAAGCCACTAGCCAAAGCCCCTAAGGCCATTAAATACTTGAATTGGGGCGTCTTATGATGGAAAATCCGCAGTCCAACCCATAATACTACTGAGACCGCCACCCACTGCCACAAGCTATGCACCAAAGTCCAGCCAAGAATTTGGAGCAAATGTTCGGGAATCCAATCGTTTAGAAAATTCATGACTTCTTGTTTTCCAGTTGATCTAAAAATGCTCTGATTTCATCTAATTCTTCCTTGGAGGGATTGTCCTGACCCAAGGCCTGCATAACGAGTGCTTTCGACGATCCCCCATAGGCGGAGGACATCAAGTCTTTTAGTAGAGACTTTTGAGTCTCGCCCTGCTTGACAGTTGGGCGATAGAGGTGCGTGCGGCTTTTTTCATCCCGGCTGACCATCCCTTTTGCATGCATGATCTGCATGATCTTCAGGGTGGTAGTGTAACCTGTCTCCTTGGTTTCTGCCAGTCGCTCATGGACTTGACGAACACTTGCTTCCTTCAACTCCCAAAGGATGGCAAGAACTTCTAACTCTGCTTCTGTCGGTTTTTGCATAGCGATTATACGATAGCTTTCGTACAAAGATATACGAAACGAATCGTAATTACCAAAAAAGTACGACGTAAATCGTATTAAAAAGTGTTAAACATCTGATATTTTGATGTTTAACCAAGCAATTGAATTGCTTTTTTACTTTTTTCCTTCAGGCTAGAGCCAAAGACTTCTGCTAAATTCGTCAAAGTTCCAGGGATTCTGACGAGCAAGCCGCAGGATTCTTGTATACAAACAAGTCGCTCGGCTTCTTCATCAATTTCAAAATCACAAAGACAATATCTTCAGGAAAAAGTATCTTCTGAGAACCACTAAACGTGAGTACAGCCTCTACTGAATATTCCAATTAAAGGTCCAACCTGGGACTTTTCACCAAACCCAACCCTTTGAAAACAGATCGAAGCTTTTCACCATCTGAGTCTATCGGCAGTAATTGATTACAGTTTTCTTATAGCCTTTCGGCCAAGGCCTTCCCCATTTTACTTGACGAATCCAACCTTAAGAATCGGTGCTGAATCCATTTGGATTGGTTTTCCATCAAATTAGGAAAGTTTCTAACAATCCGAACTTTAGGCAGAGCAAAATAGTTGTATATACATAGAATTTTATAAACTAAACCGATTTTATTGTATGGATCTAAAACAAGCGCTTTTGCAACCTATTCAGGTTGGAGATTTAACTTTGAAAAATAGGGTTTGGATGGCCCCAATGACCCGTAGTCGGGCGAACAATGAAGCAAATGCTCCATTTGACATTCATGTAAAATACTACACACAGAGAGCTTCTGCAGGTCTGATTATCACAGAGGGATCTCAAATTTCCGAAAAAGCAGTTGGCTACATTAATACTCCGGGTATTCACACAGAGGCTCAGGTGGAAGGCTGGAAGAAAGTAACCGAGGCCGTTCACCAAAAAGACGGACATATTTTTATCCAATTGTGGCACGTAGGCAGAATATCTCATCCTGATTTTCATAATGGTGATTTGCCGCATGCACCCTCAGCCATCAACCCTCATGCAAAATCCTTCACCCCAAAAGGCTTCAAAGACACAGTCACTCCCAAGGAAATGACTATCGAGGAAATCAAACAGACTATCCTTGACTTTAAAAATGCCGCGAAAAATGCCTTGGATGCAGGTTTTGATGGGGTAGAAATCCACTCCTCCAATGGTTATTTGCTCCATCAGTTTTTCAGTCGAACCAGCAACGTCCGAATGGATGAATATGGTGGTTCGATCGAAAATAGAGCTAGAATTCTATTTGAAGTGATCGATGCAATCAAGGAGGTCATGCCAGAAAATCGAATCGGTCTCCGATTAAACCCTTCCTTACACGGGATTTTTGGAATGCAAGCGGATGAAGAAACCATTCCTACCTTTGACTACATTATCGAAAAACTCAATCAGTACGATTTGGCTTACCTGCATCTTTCCGAGCCTTTCAATGACGTTAGTGAAATTCCCTACTTGGAACCGCAAATTGCAAAAAGATATCGCCCAATGTACAAAGGCACTTTAGTAATTAACTCGGCTTTTGATCAAGAAAAAGGAAATCAATTCATCGCCGAAGGTCTAGCGGATGCAGTAGCTTTTGCCAAGCCATTTATCTCCAACCCAGATCTTCCGGAGCGTTTTGCGCAAGATGCACCTTTGGCAGATTGGGACACAGATACCTTTTATACTCCTGGAGAAAAAGGCTATACCGATTACCCAAGCCTCAAGGAGGCAAAAGTTGATTAATTCACCCCAAAGGCCGGTTTTTCCGGCCTTTGTTTTATCTTTAAGCCTATGTGTTTGGTAGCTTTTTCCTGGAAAACCCAGTCCGAATTTCCGCTTATCATCTCTGCCAATCGGGATGAGTTTTTTGAGCGGCCTACGGCCAAAATGCATCAATGGGAATCCGGATTTTTCGGAGGAAAAGACCTCAAAAGCGGGGGAACTTGGATGGGATTTCACCCCAATGGACGTTGGTCTCTTTTGACCAATTATCGAGATTTTCGAAAAATGAGTTATGGAGAAATCTCCCGAGGAAAATTGGTTCAGGATTTTCTGGAAGATTCTATTTCTCCGGAGGATTATTTGAAAGAAATCCAAAAAGAACAAGACCGTTACGAGGGCTTTAATCTGCTCGTTTCTGACGGACGGGATCTTTTCTATTTCAGTAATTTTGGACAGGGAATTCAAGAAATCCAACCTGGACTTTATGGGCTGAGCAATGGCCTACTGAATGATCCTTGGCCAAAAACCAATTTGGCAAAAAAGCAATTGGAAGAAACTGTAGAACAAGAGGTTTCAAGACAAAGGCTTCTCGGAATTTTAAAATCCAAAAAGACCTATCCCCTAGAAAGCTTACCGGATACCGGCGCTCCCAAAGAATTGGAAATTGCACTTTCGGCGCAATTGATCCGAGCAAATGGAAATTATGGAACCCGATCAGCAAGTGCTGTGATTTGGAACAAAATGGGGGAAATAAGGATTCAAGAGAGGACCTTTGATTGGAATGAAAAAAGTTTCTGCGATCAAGTAGCCAAATTTAAATTAGAAGAATAATGAGTAATCAGATTTTTGACGTCATCATCGTGGGAGGCGGTCCCATCGGACTAGCCTGTGGAGTAGAAGCTCAAAAACAAGGATTGGATTACCTGATCCTGGAAAAGGGCGCTTTGACTAATTCCATATACAACTATCCGATAAATATGCGCTTTTTCTCTACCTCGGATCGCTTGGAGATGGCTGGCATTCCCTTCATGTCGGTAGAAAACAAACCTACCCGCACCGAGGCCTTAGAATATTATCGACGTATTTATTTTCATTTTAAACTCAAGGTCAATCTCTACGAAGGAGTCAAAACATTGGAGAAAAAAGATGACAACTTTCTGATTACAACTTCAAAAGGAAGCTATCAGACCCGAAAAATCGTGCTCGCCACCGGCTTCTACGATTTACCAAACTTGATGAATGTCCCCGGAGAAGAACTCCCAAAAGTGATGCATTATTACAAAGAGCCTTGGCCTTATATCGGACAAAAACTTCTGGTAGTCGGCGGTGCGAACTCAGCGGTAGATGCAGCTTTGGAATGCTGGAGAAAAGGAGCTGAGGTCAGCATGGTTTTATTGGGAGACGAGGTGGATGAGAATGTTAAATATTGGGTGCGTCCTGACATCATGAACCGGATCAAGGAAGGTTCTATCAAAGCTTTCACCCGATCAAAAGTCAAAGAAATTAGAGATCAGGAGGTGGTGATTGCTACTCCTACTGGTGATGTAACCATTGCTAATGACTTTGTCCTAGCGATGACAGGCTACAAGCCCAATTTTGCGCTTTTGGATCAACTGGGTGTAGAGTTGTCTCTTGATGAAAAAAGGCAACCCTGCTACGATCAAGCCAATCAAGAATCCAATGTGCCGGGCGTTTATCTGGCCGGAGTTGTTTGCGGCGGACTGAATACCCGAGAGTTTTTTATTGAAAATTCCATCGTGCACGCCGAGTCGATTATGGCGGATATTGCTAAAAAACTGGATTGAATTATTCAATTTTTAGCTTGCCCCAATAAAGCGTAAATTCTTCTGCTTCAATATCTGGATCAGGCTTTTTCATCCAATAAATATCCTCTCCAACAACTTTAAAACTTCCATAATGCATAGGTGGAAGATCTACGGGGATAAGCTGACCATCAGGCCTTAAAAGTAGTGTTCCACGAGGGGTTTCTTTTGTCAATTTATCCATTGTTTCATTAAAAGCTTTTTCTTTTACAACTTTGGCAATTGCTGCTTTATCTTCTGGTGTTCCAGCATAACTAATCAACAAATCAGAATTTAACCTTGACAAATTGATAATTGTAGAAGGGAAAGGCCTTTTTTCAAAGTTAGAATACTGACCAAGTTGTATTGATCCAGGTGGAAAACCCTCAGCATTTTCAAAACCTTTGAGATTCAACTCTTGTGAATCAATCAACTTTGGCTGCTCACCTGACCAATCATACTTGTACATAACATTTTCACCCTGAAACATCAGATATAGCAGTTCCTCCTTTTGATCATAATGAAAAACAGGTCTGATATCCCGGAAATAAAAGACCTCCCCATTTAGAAACCGAGAACTTTCTGGAAAATGAAGAAACTTTTCTGTTTCATTGGTTTCCACATTGGTTAGCAGGATATGTTTCCTTTCCTTCAAAAACTCAGGAGCATATTCTCCATCATATTCCTCAATGATATCTAATGAATACAATAAATATTCCTGTCCATCCTTCTCGATGATCTGTTGGGTATCAAAAAGTGAAAATCCCCCGGCAAGACTTACTTGGTATTGATAAATACCAAAATCATGAACAACATCTCCATTCAGTTCCAGGACTTTTAACCCATTCATAATATCCAATACCACTGCATGTCCTTCTCGGTCAAAATGAAAGTTACCCGATGACATGGAAAACTTTCCTGGAACATCTCCTTCCTTATTCCATCGATTTATCAGCGCTCCCTCCTCATCGAAAATATAAACTTCAGAAGACACTAAGTCTCTAAAAATAAATTGATTTTCTATTTTCCCTTGAAATAAAAAAACAGTCGCCAATACATCCTTCACGACAAGGGAGTCTGTTTTTTCTAGAGTTACCTGAATTGAACTAGAGTTTGAATTCCTGTTTTCTTCAGATTCAGCACAGGAAAAAACAATCAAAAAGACAAGAGCAATTGGAAATAGCTTCATAGATGAGTGTTTTAAAATACTAGTATAAATCATTTCAACTAATAACCAAGACAAAGAAGGCCAAATATCCCGAACTAATCACAAATTGCCTACCTTTGTAGCCATTATGAAAAAGCAACCCTTCAACGTCGTTTACGAAGACAATCATTTGCTGGTGGTCAACAAAGCCGCGGGAGTTCTTGTCCAAGGAGATAAGACGGGAGACAAAACGCTCACCGATTATTGCAAAGATTACATCGCCAAAAAATACGATAAGCCGGGAGCCGTATTTTTGCATCCGGTACACCGTTTGGACCGGCCGGTCAGTGGTTTGGTGGTTTTTGCTCGGACAAGCAAAGGCTTGGAGCGGATGATGGAGCTTTTTCGCAAGCGGGACATTCATAAGGTGTATTGGGCGATCGTCAAAAAGAGACCTCAGGAGGAAACCGGAAAACTCACCCACTGGCTGACCAAAGACGAACAAAAAAATGTCGTCACTGCTCACGAGCGGGAAGTTCCGGGTTCGCAAAAGGCCGAACTCAACTACAAAACCCTCGGCAAGCTCAATGATCATTGGCTGCTTGAAGTCCGTCCGGTTTCAGGTCGTCCCCATCAGATTCGCGTGCAATTGGCCTCGATGGGCTGCCCGATCCGAGGAGATTTAAAGTATGGTTTTGCCAAACCCAATCCCGATGCCAGCATCAATCTGCATGCGTTTAATTTAGTCTTTGTGCATCCGATCAAGAAGGAAAAGTTGTATTTGCGTGCCGCACTTCCGGAAAATGAATTTTGGGAGCAATTTTTGGAATTTGAAGAAATCAAAGCCAAGGATCAGCATTTGGACAATACGTTCTCGGGTTAAAAATCTCCCACCAAT
Organism: Algoriphagus marincola HL-49; assembly: GCA_001314815.1. GTDB lineage: Bacteria > Bacteroidota > Bacteroidia > Cytophagales > Cyclobacteriaceae > Algoriphagus > Algoriphagus marincola_A. The sequence goes on along the minus strand of LJXT01000037.1, from coordinate 7,205 downwards.
TGGAAAAGGGAAATACGATGGAAATACGATGGAAATAAGCCCTCCTTCGTCGGGCGAAATATTTCACCGAACGAATGAGGTATATTCCGTGAGGCGCAGCCGAACATATTTCGCCGAAGGTATATTTCAACAAGCGAAGCGAGTTTTATCTCGCGACCAGAGGGAGCTTATTTCACCGAACGAAGTGAGGTATATTTCGCCAAAGGCCTATTTCCATTTTATTTCGCGAAGCGTATTTCAGCCGTTGAAAGAGGCTGTATCTCACGAAGCGTTGCGAGTATATTTCGCCGAACAACGTGAGGCATATTTCGTGAGGTGCAGCCGAACCTATTTCAATGAACGTAGTGAGTTGTTTTTCGCCAAAGGCGTATTTCCATTATATTTCGCAAAGCATATTTCTACTTATGATGAAAAATCTTCTCACCCTTATAGCCATTATCACTATTCTGAGTTCCTGCAGTTTCCAAAATTCCCCCAAAACCATCTACATCGTCCGTCATGCCGAAAAACAACTGGTGGATAATCCTGATCCCGAATTGGCGCAGGTAGGATATGTAAGAGCAAAAAAACTAGCTCAGATTCTAGAAAATCAGGATATCAAGCATGTATTCAGTACCGATTACAAGCGAACTCGAATGACAGTGCAGCCCACAGCCGATCATGCAGGACTGTCCATTCAGTCCTATGATCCTGAAGATCATGATGCGCTGGTGGAGCAAATACGAAGCCTGGACGGAAATATTCTGGTCGTCGGTCACAGCAATACCGTCAGCCGCTTGGCAAATTACTTTGTGGGTGAAGATGAAAAATTTGAGGATCTTCAGGAAATTGAATATGATTTTATTTATGAGGTGACCTTGGAAAATAATGGCAGTAAGGTAGTAAGAAGGAAATATGGGGAGTATTGAATCCCTACCAAGCCATTCCCAATTTCCCTAACTCCTCAAGGAGAGCTTTTTTATAAAGATAAAATTCATTCACCTTGGCTTTATCTGCCTCCGGATTTTTTTTCGATATTAGATCAATTGCATTTCCATCTATCCAATCCAAGTTTTGATCTAGCGAAATTTTGGAAAACTGAGCCATCTTTCGGGTTTCAAATCTTGCTTTTGAACTTTGAAAAAAACGGTGTGTTGAATTAAAATCATCAAAATTTCCAAGTTGTCCAACAAGGTTGTAATAATCCTCTAATTTATAATTTTCACTTAAGAAAGACCGATAATTCATTGGGCTGGGAATAAAAGAGGACAACAAGAAGAATTGATGCCTGGTTTGGGATTGAATGCGTAAAAAATCAACTCGAAAAGATATGGGCACCAACAATTCCGAATCAGGAAAAAACCTGATTTCACCTGAATCTATTCTGATTTCATCTGCCAAATTTAAAGAGATTGGATTTTCCCAATTGATTTCGAGCAGCTCCGCTTCCTCTGAGATCTTCAGTTGGACATCAAGCTCATCCAACCTATAATTGACCACAAAAGTTGATTTTTCTCTTTGTGAATTCAAAACATCCACTTTCTTGAATTTGGCTTCTTGAATAAGCCATAATATCTCATTAGCTATGATACCAATTAGATCCTTGGTGCTATGCCATCCATTTTGCTCAACCTCAAAATTCCTTCTTGCATGTTGTGAAAGCAGGAAATAATTTGATTTATCGTAAATACCAAACTTTCCTTTGCGCTCTGCCAAGCCTCCAAAGCCCAGCAAACCATATTCATCAGTTACCTGACTAGTTCCATTGATCAACTCCCAAAAATGTACGCGAACCAGCCAGGAATTTTGGCTCAATCGAAGTTTGAGCTTTTGCTGAAATCGTACAAAAAGCTGCTCTTCATCAAAAACCTGTGCTTGGGCTTCTCCTAATTGAATGAAATTAGGATGTAATTCGAATGTAAATTTTGATTGATTTGAATCTAAACTACTGGCCATAAGCCCTATTTTATCATAACCCAAATGAGAAATATAGACAGAATCTTGAAAGGACTCAATAACCTCTATTAATGAAACGGTACCTTCGGGCCCGCCCATCAGTACTTTGCTTTTCTGATAATCATACAGGTGGAAAAAAGGGATCGGTTCCCCGGTCTCCGCATCTACCACTTGAATCACTTGCGCTCCTACCGAGGTTATCAGGAAACAAAAAAACAGGCATATGAAATATTTAACGTTCATTCAATGTAAATTTAAAGAATCCAAGTTTCTCATTTTCTTCATCGACTATTCCATCTGCATAAAATTCCCCCCTGTGACTTCCAATTACCTTAAAGCGAAGCGGAACCTCAAAATCTCCTACCAAATTTTCTCCTTTATAAACTTGTATACGCGAACGTCCACTATCCCGTCCTTTAGGAATATAAGATCTAAACAGTAGTTTGCTATCCTCATCGTAGTGCAAGTGGTCATAATGGCCAAATTGATTAAAATCCATTTCCCATTGACTTTCTGCTTCTTCCAAAGTTTGGGTTGGAATGTAATCGGTTTTCATTTGCTTGCCTGGCACACCAAACTTTTTCAAAAACTGAAGTTCCAAATCATATACATACAATTCATGATCAATAGGAAAAGAAACAATCAAATTATCTCCTTTACGAATAAGGTGCGTATAATCAAAATTCGGTAAATATTCGTAATTGAGGTATTTTTCTGAGCGTTTACCGCCTAGTTGAATCAATTTAAAACCCGCATCGAATCGTCCAAGATTGGCTACTTGCTCGTAGTATTCAGTCGTCCAGTACCCGTTTAGTTTGGGATGGGTCATCATGACAGGTAAGATAAACCCATTCCCATTTTCCAGAACAGCGAATGGTAAATTGACCATTCGGCTGATCCATGAAATTTCGTATAGTCCAAACATATCAGGAGTAGGGTGATTCAGCATCTCCTCGTAGGGCTCAACACCTCCCCACTCTAGCTGTGATCGGTTTTCAAGTGCGTAGGTAGAATCAAAAATTGACATAAATACATCACTTAAAATATAAAACCGATGGTTTTGATAGACGATGCCATGTAGCCCATTTTGGCTAGTTGGTCCATCGCCTGTACCCAGATATTCACCCATCAAGTCACCAGTCCAAGAAAAACTGAAAATTTTGGACTTTATCCGATCAGCAAAATGAACACCTAGATCAGAGAGAAAAAAATAACCTACCTGGCTGGTTAAGGCAGCATCTAAAAATACCGTATCCAAAGAAGTTAATTGATAGGTAATTTGACTATTCTCCTCTCCCTCGCTTGAACTTTTTAATTGCCGACCAGATTCCTTTGAACAGGCAAAAATTAAAAGGAATGGAATTAGGCAAATAAAATTTTGATTTTTTAATTTATTTATCATTATTAAATAGCATTAAAATTGGCCCTTATCTTCAAAATAAAAATACCCTTTTGGGCAAATGGGCAAATGAATACATCGCTCATAGTAAACTTCAATTAGAGAATTTAATCACAAGATGATTATTCGACTTTTACTATTTAAAACATTAATTATCAATAACATGTATCAAATCGGAAAAGTAATTTTTTTAATACTCATTTTAAAGTAATCACAATCTTTGCCTCAAAGTATCTCTGTATTAATATGGAGTAATAACAGGCCGCATTTTGCGGCCTGTACCTATACTAGCTTAGCAATTAACTGACCCTGGAGAACACGATTCAGTACCTTGAATTCGCCCACAAGATGGTCGTAATGAAATTTGGTTGCCTCCTTGGCAGGAGTCACCATGGCATCGACAAACAGTATACTCCCCAATATCAGGTGGATCAAGTGATTGACTGTTAGAGGAAAAACCTATTAGAGACAAGAAAGCTAATGAAACAAATAATTTTTTCATGATATAAAATTTAAATAAAAAGACCAAATTACAGCTTGGCCGATAGCTGAGAATAAGAAAAAAAACCGGCTTAAAATCTTTATCTGCTTAAAACTATTTTTTTTTTTTGCGAAACTCCAAAATTAATTTGAAATTTTTTTTCAAAATTTTTCACACCACCACCAGCTCTATCCCCTTCTCTTCCAGCTTCTCCCGGTAAATTTCTGGAATGCCCGAATCGGTAATAATCACATCAATATCTTCGAGATCACAGATTTTTCCAAAGCCCTTTCTCCCAAATTTTCGACTATCGGCCAGCACAATCGTCTTCTGCACCGAACGGATCATCTCGGCGTTTAGATGCGCCTCCATCATGTTGGAGGTAGTCAAGCCATGCTCGAGACTGATTCCATCTACACTGAGAAATAATTTATTGCAAGCAAAACTCTTGAGCATCTCTTCGGCAAAATGGCCCACTGCCGAACTACTACTCTTCCTAACCACACCCCCGAGTTGCACGAGCTCAAGCTCTGTCGTATCGATTAGCGCTAAGGCTACATTCATCGCAGCGGTCAAGACTGTAAGCGGATAGTTCCTCGGTATTGCTTGCGCAAAGGCACCAACCGTCGTACCCGAACCTATGATAATGGCCTCATTGGGCTCCAAATAATCCAAAGCTTTTTGAGCTATACGACCCTTTTCCTCCACTTGCTCAAGCTTCTTCACCTGCACCGAGCGGTCCGACACATAAGGAGAAACCGAAGTGGCACTGCCATGGGAACGAAAAAGCAAACCCTTATCCTCCAGAATTTTCAGATCCTTCCGCACGGTCACCATGGTGACGTTGAGTTCCTTTGCCAGGTCGGAAACTGTAACTAGCCCTGTTTTTTCGAGCTGATCTAAAATATAGCGATGCCGTTCTGCCAGTGTCATTTGAGTTGATTTTTTTTACTAAATTAAAAAAAGAAAGGAAAAGCGAAGAAAAAATAAAAAATTTACTTTCTTTTTATTTCTTTTTGCTTTCTTTTATTTCTATTTTTGAATGAAATGAAAAGAGAAGAGAACTTAAAACAACTAGCTGATTCCTCCAAAACCTGGGACATTGCTGTAATCGGCGGAGGTTCCTCAGGGTTGGGCGTAGCGCTTGATGCGATTTCGAGGGGACTTTCAGTGATACTTTTAGAAAAGTCAGATTTTGCCAAAGGCACCTCTAGCCGGAGCACCAAACTGGTGCATGGAGGCGTTCGATATTTGGCTCAAGGTGATGTAGGACTGGTCCTGGAAGCGCTCAAGGAGCGGGGCAAACTTTTACAAAATGCCCCACACCTCACCCAAAATCAACCTTTCATCATTCCGATTTACTCTTGGTTTGACCGGGCACAATACAGTGTAGGTTTGAAAATCTACGATTGGATGGCTGGAAAACTGAGATTGGGCAAAAGCCGATTTATCTCCAAATCTGAAACTGTCAGACGACTCCCTGCTGTGAAACAAGAGGGACTAAAAGGAGGAGTCGTCTATCATGACGGACAGTTTGACGATGCTCGCTTGGCTCTTGCCATAGCCCACACTGCAGATAAGGCAGGTGCATGTCTATTGAATTATGTCTCTGTACGAGGATTGCTGAAAGATGAAGACGGGAAAATCACCGGACTAAAAGTACGAGATGAGCTCAATCAGGAGAAATACGCTTTAAAAGCAAAAATGGTCGTCAATGCCACGGGTGTTTTCGCAGATAAAATCCTCCAAATGGACAATCCCGATGCCGCTAGCATGATTCAGCCCAGTCAAGGGATTCATTTGGTCATGGATTTAGGGTTTTTAGGAGGAAAAGACGCACTCATGATTCCAAAAACGAATGATGGACGTGTGCTTTTTGCAGTGCCTTGGCATGGAAAACTGGTCGTGGGCACTACTGACACCCTTCGAGAAAAAGCAAAATTGGAGCCCGAGGCCCTGCAAAAGGAAATAGATTTTGTATTGGAAACAGCCGCAGGATATCTGACTAAAGCACCGACAAGAGCAGATGTAAAAGCGGTTTTTGCGGGATTACGTCCCTTGGCTCGACCAAAAGAAGAAGGAGCAAAAACCAAGGAAATCTCGCGCTCCCATAAAGTCATCGTATCCGAAAGTAATTTGGTAACCCTGACGGGGGGAAAATGGACCACCTTCCGAAAAATGGGAGAAGATACGGTCGATCACTTTCAGGAAATCACCCAAGAACTTTTGGCTCCAAGTGAGTCCTTCGAGATGAAGCTCCACGGACATACTACCCAAGTCCCCGAAGGACATTGGTCAGTCTATGGCTCCGATGCCGAAGCAATTCAGAAATTAGCTGAAAAAGATGCGAAATTAGCACAAAAGATTCATCCAGATTTCCCAAATATTCTGGCTGAGGTAGTTTGGGCTGCTCGAGAAGAAATGGCCGTCAAAGTAGAAGATGTGCTCTCCAGAAGAATCCGAATGCTCATTCTCGATGCGCACGCTGCGCTGGACTCCTCATTGAAAGTAGCTGAAATCATGGCTCAAGAACTTGGAAAAGATTCAAAATGGATCGAGCAGGAATTATCAGATTTTAGAAAAGTGGCTGAAAAGTATTTAATTAAAGCCTGATTGTCGTTTTTGAAAAAAGCGAAAGTTTGAAAATCATCAATTAACCCGATAATGACCCAAACAAAACCTTACATCATGGCCTTGGACCAAGGTACGACGAGTTCGAGAGCCATTATTTTTGACAAGCAAGGGCAAATCGTCTCGGTCGCCCAAAAAGAGTTTAAACAACATTTTCCCAAACAAGGCTGGGTCGAACATGACCCTGAGGAAATCTGGACTTCGCAGTCTTCGGTAATGATTGAGTCCTTGGTCAATAAAGGAATCTCAGTCGATCAAGTAGCCGCTATCGGTATCACCAATCAGCGCGAGACCACCATTGTCTGGGATCGAAAGACCGGTAAACCACTTTTCAATGCCATCGTTTGGCAGGATCGCCGAACAGCTGCCTTTTGCGACAGCTTAAAAGAAAAAGGACATGCAGAATTGATTGCCTCCAAAACCGGCCTGATCATCGATGCCTATTTCTCTGCCACGAAGATTCGCTGGATTTTGGAAAATGTCGAGGGAGCCAGAGAGAAAGCAGAAGCTGGAGAGCTTGCCTTTGGCACTGTGGACTCTTGGTTGATTTGGAAGCTCACCAAAGGTGAAAAACATCTGACCGACATCACGAATGCCAGCCGGACCATGCTATTCAATATTCACACACAGGAATGGGACGAGGAGCTCTGCGCACTTTTGGAAATACCCAAATCCATGTTGCCGGAAGTAAAAACTTGCTCCGAAGTGTATTGCGAGACGGCGGGAGATGTATTGCGAAGCAAAATCCCCATTGCAGGA
>LJXT01000036.1 GCA_001314815.1 Algoriphagus marincola HL-49 | reverse complement strand
CAGATTGGATTCTGGCTCTTATGTATTCAATAGCCGTTCTGGAAATAAAGAGCGTATCTCTCGTGTATTTCAAATGCACGCTAATAAGCAAAATCAAATCGATGCACTTCGCGCAGGTGATATCGGTGCGGTAGTAGGATTTAAGGACATCAAGACTGGTGATACCCTTTGCGACGAAAAGCGTAAAGTTGTATTGGAGTCTATGATCTTCCCTGAGCCTGTAATTGGATATGCTATCGAGCCAAAAACTCAGGCTGATGTAGATAAATTGGGTATGGCTATCGCCAAGCTCGTAGAAGAAGATCCGACACTTCAAGTAAATACTGATCACGAAACTGGTCAGACTATCTTGAGAGGTATGGGAGAGCTTCACCTAGATATCATCATCGACCGTTTGAAGCGTGAGTTCAAGGTTGAGATCAACCAAGGTGCTCCTCAAGTTGCTTACAAAGAAGCTTTGTTTGGTTCCGTTGAGCATAAAGAAGTTTACAAGAAGCAGACAGGTGGTAAAGGTAAATTTGCCGATATCGTATTTGAACTAGGTCCACGCGAAGCAGATGCTGAGACAGGAGAGATCAAGCAAGGATTGGATTTCGTAAACGGGATCGTTGGTGGTGTGATTCCTAAAGAATTTATCCCATCTATTCAGAAAGGATTTGCTGAAGCGATGAAAAATGGTCCTTTGGCGGGCTATCCAATCGAATCAATGAAAGTGAGATTGTTCCACGGATCATTCCACGACGTCGATTCAGATGCCCTTTCTTTTGAATTGGCTGCAAGACTTGGATTCAAAGAAGCTGCTAAAAAGTGTAAGCCTCAATTGCTTGAGCCTATCATGTCAGTAGACGTAGTGACTCCAGATGAGTACACGGGTCCTATCACCGGTGACTTGAATAGAAGAAGAGGACTCATGAAAGGAATGGATACCAAAGGTACTTCTACAGTAGTGAAAGCTTCTGTTCCATTGTCTGAACTGTTTGGCTATATCACTGATTTGAGAACCATCTCTTCAGGTCGAGCTACAGCTTCATTGACATTCTCTCACTATGAGCCTGTTCCGAACAACATCGCGGAAAGTGTAATAGCAAACGTAAAAGGTCAGAATGCCTAATCAATATTTGTGATGAATCAGAAAATCAGAATAAAACTAAAATCATACGATCACAGCCTGGTGGATAAGTCATCAGAGAAGATCGTGAAAGCCGTCAAAGCGACGGGTGCTGTGGTAGTCGGACCGATTCCTTTGCCTACCAAAAAGGAGAAATTCACCGTATTGAAGTCTCCGCACGTAAATAAGAAAGCAAGAGATCAGTATCAGCTTTGTACTTACAAGAGATTGGTAGATATCTACTCAAACTCTTCTAAGACTGTTGACGCCTTGATGAAAATCGAACTTCCAAGTGGAGTAGACGTCGAAATCAAAGTCTGACAGAAAACAAATTTCTGGGAACTCAAAGACCCGCCAATAGGTGGGTCTTTTCTTTGTCTAAAGATTTCCAGAAGAAATCCGGCTGCAAACCAAATGAAATCGACACGATTAAAATAATCATTAAACACACAGGGAAATGATTCCTTTAATCGTCAAAGATTCCATCTGACCAATAAAAGTCAAATAACAAACAGATGAAATTAGTCTCTGCTACGCAAATTCTAGCTAATTGTTTGAAAATATAGGAGTTGGGGTTTGCTACAGAATTTTATTTCAGTAACTTTGCAGTCCTTAAAAAGGGCCCAAGCGCATAAATGCTTGTGGATTATCAAATTATCTCCAAAAGATGTCTGGTATAATAGGAAAAAAAGTAGGAATGACTAGCATTTTCAGTGCCGATGGACGTAACGTCGCATGCACGTTAATAGAGGCTGGTCCTTGCGTAGTGACGCAAGTAAAAAACGTTGAAACAGACGGGTACAACGCAGTGCAAATGGCGTATGGGGAGCGAAAGGAGAAGAATACTCCTAAGCCGCTGATCGGTCACTTTAAAAAGGCCGGCACCACGCCAAAGCAGAAAGTTGTTGAGTTTCGGGATTTCCGGGTCGAGTTTGAAGGCCAGGTGAATCTTGGAGCTACGGTGAAGGCCGGAGAGGTATTTATTGAAGGGGACTTCGTAGATGCTATCGGTACTTCTAAAGGTAAAGGCTTCCAGGGTGTAGTGAAGCGTCATGGTTTTGCCGGTGTGGGTGGTCAAACTCACGGTCAGCACAACAGACAGCGTCACCCAGGATCCATTGGTGCTTGTTCTTGGCCATCCCGAGTATTTAAGGGAATGCGAATGGCCGGTAGAACCGGTGGAAATCGTGTGAAAGTATTGAACCTCAGAGTATTGAAAATTTACCCTGAGCAAAACCTCCTGTTGGTTTCAGGTTCAATACCAGGTCACAAAAACTCTTTCGTAATTCTAGAGAAGTAAGCCATGGAATTAGCAGTATTAAATCAACAAGGCCAAGATACCGGTAGAAAGGTACAATTGTCAGACGAAATCTTCGGGATTGAGCCGAATGACAATGCCATCTATCTGGATGTGAAGCAGTACCTGGCTAATCAGAGACAGGGAACACATAAATCAAAAGAGCGAAACGAAATCGCAGGATCTACTAAGAAGATCAAGAAGCAAAAAGGTACTGGTACAGCTCGTGCAGGATCTTTGAAGTCTCCGATTTTCAGAGGTGGAGGTAGAGTTTTTGGTCCTAAGCCCAGAAACTACTCGTTCAAATTGAACAAAAAAGTAAAACAACTTGCCAGAAAGTCTGCCCTTGCATACAAGGTGAAAGAAAATAGTCTTTCTGTTTTGGAAAACTTCAACTTTGAAGCACCCAAGACTAAATCTTACCTGGCATTGCTTAATGGATTGGCGCTATCCGATAAGAAGACGCTGTTGGTTCTCCCAGAAGACAACAAAAACGTTTACCTGTCCAGCCGTAATATCCCAAAGGCAAAAGTTGTCAATGTAAATGATGTAAATACTTACGCTGTCCTGAATGCAGATCACTTGGTGCTTTGCGAAGGTTCTGTAAGTAAGTTGGAAACCATTTTATCAAAATAAGACAATGGACATTCTAAAGCAGCCTTTGATCACAGAGAAAGTTTCCGCTATGAATGAGCGTGGTGTCTATGGATTCGTCGTAGACCGTACCGCCAAAAAGCCGGAAATCAAAAACGCTATAGAAAAGACTTATGGTGTCAAAGTGGTATCTATTCGTACCATGCGTTACGCTGCGAAGCGTAAGAATCGCTACACCAAAGCAGGTATCGTTTCAGGATTTACCAATGCTTTCAAGAAAGCCTTCGTACAGGTAGCTGACGGAGAGGTAATCGACTTTTACGGAGAAATTTAATTGAATCAAGATCATGGCAATTAAAAAATTGAAGCCTGTAACAGCAGGAACGAGATTCAGGGTAGCTCCGGCATTTGACGAGATCACCAAGTCAACGCCAGAGAAGTCCCTTCTTGCTCCACTGAAGAAATCAGGCGGTAGAAATAATCAAGGGAGAATGACTGCCCGCTATATCGGTGGTGGTCACAAGCGAAGACTGAGAATTGTAGACTTCAAGCGAAATAAGTTTGGAGTACCTGCTACAGTCAAAGCGATCGAATATGATCCAAATAGAACTGCCCGTTTGGCACTTCTTTACTATGCTGATGGTGCGAAAGCCTATATCATTGCTCCGGAAGGATTGCAAGTAGGACAGACTGTCATCGCTGGCGAAAGCGTAGCTCCTGAAGTGGGTAACGCTATGCCAATGGCTAACATCCCAATGGGTACAATTGTACACTGTGTGGAATTGAAGCCAGGTAAAGGTGCAGCAATGGTAAGAAGTGCTGGTGGATATGCTCAGATCGTTGCTCGTGAGGGCAAATATGTGACTTTGAAACTCCCTTCTGGTGAAATGAGAATGGTATTAGGTACGTGCATGGCCACTATCGGTACAGTATCTAATGGAGACCACATGAACGTGGTGCTTGGTAAGGCTGGTCGTAAGAGATGGCTCGGAAGAAGACCTCGAGTAAGAGGTGTAGCAATGAACCCTGTCGATCACCCAATGGGTGGTGGTGAAGGACGTTCATCCGGAGGTCACCCAAGATCACGTAACGGACTTCTTGCCAAGGGTAAGAAAACTCGTTCGCCTAAGAAGTATTCAAACAAGTTCATCATTAGTAAAAGATCTAAATAATCATGGCACGTTCATTAAAAAAAGGTCCTTATATCGAGCATCACCTTCTAAAGAAAGTGGACGCGATGAACGAGTCCGGCAAAAAATCTGTCATCAAGACTTGGTCTCGACGCTCCATGATTTCTCCGGATTTCGTAGGTCATACCTTCGCTGTGCATAATGGAAATAAATTCATTCCTGTATTCGTCACAGACAATATGGTAGGACACAAGCTGGGTGAATTTGCTCCGACGAGAAATTTCAGAGGCCACATTGCCAAAAAAGATAAAGGAAAGAGATAATCATGGAAGCAGTAGCAAGATTAAAAAACGTTCCTACCTCTCCGCGCAAAATGCGACTTGTCGCTGACTTGGTCAGAGGTAAAAGAGTAGGGTTGGCCCTCAGCATTTTGAAGTTCACTCCAAATCACGGAGCAATCCGTCTGGAGAAACTTCTTCTTTCCGCAGTGGCCAATTGGCAGGCTAAGAATCCTGATGCCAAATTGGAAGAAGCAGACCTATACATCAAAACCATCATGGTAGATGAAGGAAGAGCGCTCAAGAGATTGAGACCTGCTCCCCAAGGCCGTGGACATAGAATCCGCAAAAGATCAAATCATGTGACTCTTGTAGTTGATGCATTCAACGACATGGACGTTACCGCTGATATAGTTGAAACAAACGAACAGGCAAATTAAGAACAAACTATGGGACAAAAGATCAACCCAATAGGATTGCGACTTGGTATTGTCAAGGGCTGGGACTCCAACTGGTACGGAGGAAAGGACTTTGCTGACAAACTATACGAAGATCAAAAAATCCGAAAGTACGTCCTTGCCAGAATTCCTAAGGGTGGAATTTCAAAAGTGATCATTGAGCGTACGCTTAAAAGAATCACCTTGACAATTCACACAGCCCGTCCAGGAGTAGTGATTGGTAAAGGTGGTGCCGAAGTAGATAAGCTGAAAGAGGAATTGAAAAAGCTTACCAACAAGGACATTCAGATCAATATCTTTGAAATCAAAAGACCTGAACTGGATGCCAAACTAGTAGGTGAGTCTATCGCTCAGCAGCTACAGGCACGTATCTCTTTCCGTCGCGCTATGAAGCAAGCTATTGCTGCCTCCATGCGAGTAGGAGCCGAGGGGATCAAAGTGAAGCTTTCCGGTCGTCTTGGTGGAGCAGAAATGGCTCGATCAGAGATGTACAAAGAAGGAAGAATTCCACTTCATACTTTGAGAGCAGACATTGATTACGCGATCTCCGAAGCACAGACTGTGTATGGAATCATCGGTATCAAAGTTTGGATCTTCAAAGGGGAAGTTTATGGAAAGCGTGACCTTTCTCCAAACGTAGGTGCCGGTCAGGATCCTAAGGGTCGTGGACCAGGTAAAGGAGATAGAGCTCCAAGACGTAGAAAAAGAAATAGCTAATTTTCACCGATAAGTGAGAAATCATGTTACAGCCGAAAAGAACTAAATATAGAAAAATGCAAAAGGGCCGTGTCAAAGGCATTGCACAAAGAGGGCATACGCTTGCCTTTGGCAACTTTGGCATCAAGTCTTTAGAAGCGGGATGGATTACATCCCGGCAGATTGAGGCAGCCCGTATCGCAATGACCCGTGCTATGAAGCGTGAAGGTCAGGTTTGGATCCGTATTTTCCCGGACAAGCCTATTACCAAAAAACCAGCTGAAGTACGTATGGGTAAAGGTAAAGGTAAAGGTGCACCTGAGTATTGGGTGGCCGTGATCAAGCCTGGAACAATCTTGTTTGAAGCTACCGGAGTCTCAGTTGAGACTGCTAAAGAGGCACTCCGATTAGCTCAGCAGAAATTGCCAGTTAGCACAAAGTTTATTGTCCGTAGAGATTACGCAGAATAATCAGAACAATGAAATACGCAGAAATATCTTCACTTTCCGCAAGTGAAATCGCTGAGCGAATCAGCACCGAGAAAGCGAACCTGAGCAAGTTGAAATTTGCTCACTCAATTTCTCCAATTGAAAATCCTAACCGAATTGGTGAAACTAAGCGTCTTATCGCAAGATTGAAGACTGCATTAGCATCCAAATAATAGCTAACAGAAAAGAAAATGGCTACGATCGAAAGAAACCTTCGAAAAGAAAGAGTAGGTAAGGTCATCAGCAACAAAATGGATAAGTCCATTACTGTAGCAGTAGAGCGTCGTGTGAAGCACGGCATCTATGGCAAGTTCGTTGCAAAGACTACCAAATTCATGGCTCATGACGAGAAAAACGAATGTAACACAGGTGACATCGTTAAGATCAGTGAAACTCGTCCGCTGAGTAAGAACAAGCGTTGGAGATTAGTTGAAATTATTGAAAGGGCTAAATAATCATGATACAGCAAGAATCAAGACTAAGCGTGGCGGATAATTCCGGTGCCAAAGAGGTATTGGTGATCCGTGTTTTGGGAGGTACGCGTAAGCGCTATGCTTCCATCGGCGACAAGGTGGTTGTGACTGTTAAATCAGCCCTATCTTCCAGCAATATGAAAAAAGGTACCGTTTCTAAAGCGGTTATCGTCCGTACTCGTAAAGAAATACGACGTAAAGATGGATCTTACATTCGTTTTGAAGACAATGCTGCGGTATTGTTGAACAACAACGATGAGCCAAGAGGTACCCGTATCTTTGGCCCAGTTGCTCGTGAGCTCCGTGAAAAGCAATATATGAAAATCGTTTCCTTGGCCCCTGAAGTTCTATAATCATGGCAAGTAAAATCAACAAGCAGACAAAACTGCACGTGAAAACCGGAGACACTGTAAAAGTGATCGCTGGTGATGATAAAGGGAAAACAGGCAAAATCCTGGCTATTGATACCCAAAAGCAAAGAGCATTTGTAGAAGGAATCAATATGGTGACCAAGCATGTCAAGCCTACTGCCGCTAAACCACAGGGTGGAATCGAAAAGAAGGAGGCTTCTGTACACATCAGCAACTTGATGCTTGTAGACCCTAAAAGCGGTGAAGCTACCCGAATTGGTCGCAAAATGGGCGACAACGGTAAATTAGTAAGATACGCAAAGAAAACTGGGGAGGTGATCAATGGCTAATCCTAGAATGAAAGATAAGTACCTGAGCGAAATCGTTCCAGGGCTAAAAGAGAAGTTTCAGTACAAATCTGTAATGCAAGTTCCTAAGCTGAGCAAAATTGTCATCAGTAAAGGTATCGGTGCTGCAGTAGCTGACAAGAAGTTGGTTGACCAGGGAGTAGAAGAGCTTTCATTGATCAGCGGTCAGCGTGCCGTTGCTACGATTGCTAAGAAATCCGTGTCCAATTTTAAGCTTCGTGAAGGAATGCCCATCGGGGCGAAAGTAACTTTGCGTGGCAATATGATGTACGAATTCCTTGACCGTTTGATGACAGTGGCATTGCCACGGGTTCGTGACTTCAAAGGAATTTCTGACAAAGGTTTCGATGGAAGAGGAAATTATACTTTGGGAGTAACTGAGCAAATCATTTTTCCTGAGATCTCTATCGAAAAAGTAAATCGAATCTCAGGCATGGATATCACATTCGTGACTTCTGCACCGTCAGATGAAGAGAGCTTTGCACTTTTGAAAGCTTTCGGAATGCCTTTCGTAAACAAAAATAATCCAGAATAATATGGCTAGAGAGTCCATCAAAGCTCGTGAGAGAAAAAGAGAGCGCTTGGTAGCCAAGTATGCCCAAAAAAGAGCTGAGCTGAAAGCAGCTGGTGATTATGAGGCGCTTGACAAGCTTCCGAAGAACGCTTCTCCGGTAAGACTTCACAACCGATGCAAACTTACCGGTCGTCCGAAAGGATACATGAGAAAGTTTGGTATCAACCGTGTGACATTTAGGGAAATGGCTTCTGCCGGTAAAATCCCTGGTATCACAAAGTCCAGCTGGTAAAATCACGACAGTAGTTTTTATTTAAAAAATCAATTCGTAACTTTGCACGCCCAAAAATAGGGTGGGGCTAGACTAAAATACCATGACTGATCCAATAGCTGATTACTTGACTCGATTGAGAAATGCCATCAAGGCCTCTCATCGTATCGTGGAGATCCCTGCTTCTAACATTAAGAAGGAGATCACCAAAGTATTGCATGACAAAGGATATATCCAAAACTATAAGTTTGAAGATAACGGACCTCAAGGCTCGATCAAGATCGCTTTGAAGTACAATCCTACTACTAAGCAAAATGCAATCGTAAACCTGACTCGCGTAAGTAAGCCAGGTCTTAGAAAATATGCAAAACACGATGAGCTACCCCGCGTGATCAACGGTTTGGGTGTGGCCATCATCTCTACCTCAAAAGGGGTAATGACTGATAAAGAAGCTCGCTCCGAAGGGATCGGAGGAGAAGTACTTGCCTACGTATATTAATTTACTATCATGTCACGAATAGGTAAAAAACCAATAAATCTACCCAGCGGTGTTACTGTAGACGTGTCTGCTCATGGAGTAGTCACTGTTAAAGGTCCAAAGGGTACACTAGTGCAGGAAGTCAATCCTGACATTAAAGTGACAGTAGAGGGAAATGATGTAGTCGTTTCTCGTCCTACTGAATCCAAAAGACATAAGTCGCTTCACGGTCTTTACAGATCATTGATCAATAATATGGTCATCGGCGTGTCTGAAGGATATAAGAAAGAACTTGAGCTTGTGGGTGTAGGTTACAAAGCCACTAACCAAGGACAAGTTCTTGAGTTGAACTTAGGGTATTCACACAATATCTTCTTCGCTTTGCCGGAGACTATTAATGTGAAGACTGAGACTGCTAAAGGTAAAAACCCGATCATCACCCTCGAGGCAATCGACAAGGAATTGATCGGACAAGTAGCTGCTAAAATCAGGTCTCTTAGAAAAATCGAGCCTTACAAAGGTAAAGGTGTTCGATTTGTTGGTGAACAAATTAGACGTAAGGCTGGTAAAACTGCCGCTAAAAAATAATAGGTTATGGCATTTAATAAGAATTCCAGAAGACTTAGAATCAAGCAGGGTATACGTAGAAAAATTTCCGGTACCGATTCCAGACCTCGTTTATCTGTGTTCAAAAGTAACACGGGTATCTATGCACAATTGGTCGATGACCTTAAAGGACATACGCTTGCGCATGCATCTTCCAAAGAATTGGGAGTTGAGCGTAATATCAATGTAGAGATTTCTAAGGAAGTAGGTAAGAAACTTGCTGAGAAAGCTACTGCAAATGGTGTAAGTTCTGTGGTTTTTGACAGAAACGGTTATTTGTTTCACGGTAATATCAAAGCCTTGGCCGATGGAGCCAGAGAAGGTGGCCTTAAATTTTAATCAGCGATGTCTCAACTAAGAAAAAAGCCTATCAGGGCTACAGATACAGAACTTAAGGAAAAAGTCGTTGCTATCAACCGAGTAGCGAAAGTAGTGAAAGGTGGACGCCGATTCTCTTTCTCTTCTATCGTGGTAGTAGGTGACGGTAATGGTGTAGTAGGTTACGGATTGGGTAAGGCCAATGAAGTAACTGATGCAATTACAAAAGGAATCGAAGATGCTAAAAAGAACCTTGTGAAGGTACCGGTACTCAAGGGTACAATTCCTCACGAACAAATTGGCAAATTCGGTGGTGGTTTGGTGCTTATCAAGCCAGCAGCAGCAGGTACAGGTGTAATAGCCGGTGGTGCGATGCGTGCAGTATTGGAATCAGCTGGCGTCACTGACGTTTTGGCTAAGTCCAAAGGATCTTCCAATCCTCACAACGTAGTGAAGGCTACTATCGACGCTTTGATGAATTTGCGTGATGCTATTGCAGTGTCTCAGCAGCGAGGAGTGAAAATGTCTAAAGTTTTTAACGGATAATCTCATGGCCAAGATAAAAATCACGCAAGTTAGATCTACCATCAAAAGACCAAAGGATCAAAAAGCTACGATAACTGCTTTGGGCCTTGGACGAATTAGCAAATCTGTAGAGGTAGAAAATACTCCTCAGATTGCAGGGATGGTTAAGAAAGTCAATCACCTAGTAAAAGTAGAGGAGGTTTAATCATGAAATTACATACATTAAAACCAGCAGAAGGATCTACTAAAAACCGAAAGAGAATCGGTAGAGGTCCTGGTTCTGGAAGAGGCGGTACCTCCACAAGAGGTCACAAAGGTGCTAAATCTAGATCTGGATATAAGAAGAAGCTTGGATTTGAAGGTGGTCAGATGCCACTTCAGAGAAGAGTTCCTAAATTTGGATTCAAAAGTTTGAATAGGGTAGAGTACAAGCCAATTAATTTGGATACCTTGCAGGCCCTTGCAGAAACTCACAATCTAGAAACGCTTGACTTTGCTACTTTGGTTGCACATGGTGTTGCTTCCAAAAATGACAGAGTAAAAGTTTTAGGTGGTGGTGAATTGAATTCAAAAGTTGCTGTTTCTGCACACGCTTTCTCGGCATCTGCCGTTGAAGCTATTGAAAAAGCAGGCGGTTCCGTCAATAAGATTTGATTAAATGAAAAAGTTTATTTCGACAGTTAAGAATATCTTTTCAATCGAAGACCTTCGGGTGAGAATTCTCAATACGGTTGGGTTCCTAATTATTTTCCGATTAGGATCCTTTATCGTTTTACCTGGTGTCGACCCCTCTAAGTTGGGAGGTCCTCAGGAAGGTATTTTCGGTTTGATTGATACGTTTCTAGGTGGTGCCTTTAGTAATGCATCCATCTTCGGATTGGGTATCATGCCCTACATCTCTGCTTCCATCGTGTTGCAGCTTTTGACTGTCGGAGTACCCTATTTCCAGAAGATGCAAAAAGAGGGTGAATCTGGTCGTAAAAGAATCAATCAGATAACCCGTGTTTTGACTATTCTGATCACTATTGCTCAAGGTATCGGATACGTTACTGCTACGATTTTGCCGACAGGCGCAGTTATGGTAAGTACCGGATTGTTCATGTTCAGCTCATTGGTATTGCTTTCTGCAGGTACTATGTTCTGTATGTGGTTGGGTGAGAAGATTACTGAAAAAGGAATTGGTAATGGTATTTCCATGCTGATCATGATCGGTATCATTTCTAGGTTCCCAGGTGCAATTATCGCCGAGGTTCTTGAAAAGGGATCTTCTGGTCTACTTCTACTATTGATCGAGGCAGCCGTTCTCTTCTTTGTAGTAGTTGGGGTAGTGGCATTGACAGAAGCTACACGTAGAATTCCTGTACAATACGCTAAGCAAGTAGTCGGAGGTAAAGTATATGGCGGACAGCGTCAGTACATTCCTATCAAGGTGAATGCTTCCGGTGTTATGCCAATCATCTTTGCTCAGTCATTGATGTTTGTACCTGCTTTGATCGCTCAGATTTGGGCTGGAGAGAGTGACATTGCCAATTACATTGGCACCACTTTCTCGGACTTTACTTCTTGGCAGTATAATGTGGTCTTTGCTGTGATGATTATCATCTTTACCTTCTTCTATACTGCGATCACAGTTAATCCCGAGCAGATAGCAGAAGACATGAAGAGAAATGGAGGTTTTGTACCTGGTATCAAGCCTGGGGCCCCTACCTCAGAATTCATTGATGGTATCATTTCGAAGATTACGCTTCCAGGTTCTGTTCTTCTAGCTGTAGTCGCGATTCTTCCTGCTCTTGCGATTATAGCAGGCGTTGGTGGGGAGTTTGCTCAGTTTTATGGAGGTACATCGCTCCTGATTATGGTAGGTGTGATAATGGATACGCTTAGACAGATTGAGAGTTATTTGCTAATGCGTCATTATGAGGGAATGATGAAGAGCGGTAATATGAAGAACAACGCTTCAAATTACCAAGTAGCTTAACATGATTCATTATAAAACCTCTGAGGAGGTTCAAAAAATAAAAGAAAGTGCTGATATCTTGGCGAAGGCCCACGGGGAAGTAGCCAAGCATGTCAAAGTAGGGGTAAAGACCTCTTACTTAGATAAAATTGCTGAAGAGTTTATCAGGGATCATCAGGCTGTTCCTTCTTTCAAAGGTTATGGTGGTTTTCCTGCTTCACTCTGTATTTCTGTGAATGAAGTAGTCGTTCACGGATTTCCCAGCGAGTATGAATTGAAAGATGGCGATATAATCTCGTTAGATTGTGGAGTCTTTCACCAAGGTTTTCATAGCGATTCCGCTTATACGTATCCCGTAGGTGAAGTATCATCCCCAGTCTTAGATTTATTGCGCGCCACCAAAGATTCATTATATCTGGGAATCGAAAAGGCAGTTTTTGGCAATCGTATTGGAGATATAGGGAATGCCATTCAGAAGTTTGTAGAAGCCAAAGGTTATACTGTCGTTCGCGAGCTGGTAGGACATGGTCTAGGAAAGAATCTTCATGAAGCACCTGAAGTCCCTAATTATGGCAAAAAAGGTAGTGGTCCATTGCTTAAAGACGGTATGGTCATAGCTATCGAGCCGATGGTCAATCTTGGTACACGAAATATCGTGCAAGAACGAGATGGATGGACCATTCGGACCGCCGATCGAAAGCCGTCAGCACATTATGAGCATACGGTTGCGATTTTCGAAGATCGTACAGAAATATTGACTTCGCATAAGTACATAGAAGAGAACTATAAATTCTAATATGGCTAAACAAACTTCAATCGAGCAGGACGGAACGATTATCGAGGCCTTGTCCAACGCGATGTTTAAAGTAGAGCTTGAAAATGGACATCAGCTCATTGCACACATATCTGGAAAGATGAGGATGAATTACATCAAAATCCTTCCAGGTGACCGGGTTAAGTTGGAGCTTTCTCCATACGACCTTTCCAAAGGCAGAATTGTATACAGATATAAGTAAAAGCAATAAAGTCTGGCCACAAACCAGGTTTTATATTGCCTTAAAAAAACAAATAACAAGCATATGAAAGTAAGGGCATCTATCAAAAAGAGAAGCGCTGACTGTAAGGTGATCAGAAGAAAAGGAAAGCTTTACGTCATCAACAAAAAGAATCCTAAGTTTAAACAAAGACAAGGTTAAGATTATGGCTAGAATTGCAGGTGTAGATATACCAGACCATAAGCGTGGCGAAATCGGGCTTACCTATATCTTCGGTATCGGTAGAAGCTCAGCCAGAGCGATCCTAAGTAAAGCTGGAATTTCCTTTGACAAGAAGGCTGGCGAATGGGATGACGATGAGTCCACTACAATCCGAAATATCATTTCGGAAGAATTCCGGACTGAAGGTGTTTTGAAATCTGAAGTTCAACTGAACATCAAGCGATTGATGGATATTGGTTGCTACAGAGGCTTAAGACACAGAAAAGGCCTTCCTGTGCGTGGTCAAAAGACCAAAAACAACGCCAGAACAAGAAAGGGTAAGCGTAAAACTGTTGCTAACAAGAAGAAGGCAACTAAATAAAACCTGAATTAGATTATGGCTCAGAAAAGAAACGATAAATCGAAAGGTAAAAAGCGAGTTGTAAAAGTTGAAGCAGTAGGCCAAGCTCACATCAAAGCCTCATTCAACAATATCATCATCTCCATTACCAACAATGCTGGACAAGTGATCTCTTGGGCGTCTGCCGGTAAAATGGGATTCAGAGGTTCAAAGAAAAACACTCCTTATGCTGCGCAAATGGCCGCTCAAAACTGCGGACAAGTTGCTTATGACTTGGGAATGAGAAAAATTGAGGTCTTTGTCAAAGGTCCTGGTTCCGGTCGTGAATCAGCTATTCGTACGTTGCAAAATGTGGGATTGGATGTGACTACCATTATCGACGTGACTCCTATGCCACATAACGGTTGTAGACCTCCTAAGCGTAGACGAGTTTAATTTTAAAAAAGAAAAAGAATGGCTAGATATATAGGTCCTAAATCCAAGATCGCCAGAAAATTTGGCGAGCCTATCGAAGGGCACAGCAAAGCACTTCAGAAGAAAAACTATCCTCCTGGACAGCATGGAAGAGGTAGAAGAAAAAAGCAGTCTGAATACGCAGTGCAGCTTGCTGAAAAGCAAAAAGCAAAATACATCTATGGTGTATTGGAGCGTCAGTTTGCCAAAATGTTTGACATCGCATCTCGTAAGGGCGGTATCACCGGAGAAAACCTTCTTCAACTCCTAGAGGCAAGACTTGACAACACCGTTTACAGAATGGGAATCGCTCCTACTCGTAGAGGTGCAAGACAGCTTGTTTCTCACAAGCATATCCTTGTGAATGGTGAGTTGGTAAATATTCCGTCTTACTCTTTGAAGCCAGGAGACGTGGTTTCAGTACGTGAGCGTTCGAAATCTCTTGAAGCGATCACGAGTAGCCTTGCCGGCAACTCTGGTGCGCAGAGATACTCTTGGCTTGAGTTTGATAAGCCTACTTTGACGGGTAAGTTTGTTAGCATCCCTGTTCGTGACGATATTCCTGAGAATATCAAAGAACAGCTGATCGTCGAACTTTACTCTAAGTAATATTTCCTATTTTCAGCAAAAAACAACGAACAATATATGTCCATATTAGCATTTCAAATGCCCGAGAAAGTGGTAATGGAGAAAGCCGATGACTTCCATGGCCTCTTCACTTTTAAGCCACTAGAAAAAGGGTATGGAGTTACTATCGGTAACGCTCTGAGAAGGATATTGCTTTCTTCGCTGGAGGGTTATGCCATCACTTCCATCAAGATTCCTGGAGTGGTGCATGAGTTTTCTACCATCGAAGGTGTAGTGGAAGATGTGACCGACATTATTTTGAACCTGAAGCAGGTGCGTTTCAAGAAAGTTCACGAAGCTTTTGACGGAAAAATCACTGTGGAGGTAAAAAACCAGTCTGTCTTCACTGCTGGGGACATTGCCAAGTTCACCTCTTCTTTTGAGATCTTGAATCCGGATTTGGTAATCTGTCACATTGACGAGTCCAAAACTTTCGAAATTGAACTCACTATCGAAAAGGGTAGAGGATACCTACCTGCTGAAGAGTCCAAACCAAAGGAGCAAGTGTTCGGTCAAATCGCAATCGACGCCATCTTTACACCGATTAAGAATGTAAAGTATAGTGTAGAAAATACGCGAGTTGAGCAGAAGACTGACTTCGAAAAACTAATCTTGGAAGTTTCTACAGATGGATCTATCCACCCTGAGAAGGCACTTCAAGAATCTGCTAAAATTCTGATTCAACACTTCATGTTGTTCTCTGACCAGACTATGGTCTTGGATTCGACCGGAGTTGCTGAGCCAGAGCCAATTGATGAGGAATTCCTTCACATGCGTAAGCTTCTTAAAACTTCATTGAGTGATCTTGACCTTTCCGTAAGAGCATTCAATTGTCTCAAAGCAGCTGACGTGAAGACCTTGGGTGATCTTGCTAAGTTGGAAATTTCTGACATGATGAAATTCAGAAACTTCGGTAAGAAGTCACTTGCGGAATTGGAGCAGTTGATCCAAGACAAAGGATTGACCTTTGGGATGGATATTTCAAAGTATAAACTTGATGAAGAATAAATAAAATGAGACACGGCAAGAAATTCAACCACCTTGGAAGAAAGGCAGCCCACAGGAAAGCAATGCTCTCCAATATGGCCACGTCCTTGATTCTTCACAAGCGTATCTCTACCACGCTTGCAAAGGCTAAAGAATTAAAAAAATACGTAGAGCCTCTTATCACGAGAGCGAAAGAAGATACTACTCACAATCGTCGAGTTGCATTTTCTTACCTTAAAAATAAGGATGGTATCAAGGCACTATTTGGTGAAGTAATCGCGAAAGTGGGTACTCGTCCAGGTGGTTACACTAGAATCATCAAAACTGGATTTCGTCTAGGTGATAACGCTGAGATGTGTATCATCGAATTGGTTGACTTCAATGAGCTAATGTTGAAAGACAGCAAGCCAGCTAAGAAGACTACCAGAAGATCTCGTAGAGGTTCAGGTTCTAAGTCTACTGAAACTGCATCTGCAGCTCCAGAGAAGAAGGAAGTAGTTCCAGCGGCTGAAACTTCAACTGAAGAGCCTACAAACGAGGCAGATGATGCTTCTAATGAGTCAAATGAAGAATCTGAGAAAAACTAAATGGTTGATCTCTGAATATAATTAAAGGATTGGACGTTAGTTCAATCCTTTTTTTATGCCCATAGATTCCTCACCTTCTCAGAAATATTTAACTTTGGCCAATCCTTCATATCATGATAAAAAAGAAAGCTACCCTATTACTTGCAGATGGAACAATTTTCCATGGCTCGCTGATCGGAAATCCAGGTACAAATGGTGGAGAAATTTGCTTCAACACCGGGATGACTGGATATCAAGAAATTTATACCGACCCATCCTACACCGGACAGGTGATTGTGACCACTACCTCCCATATAGGGAATTACGGTGTCCATAATGAGGAAGTAGAATCAGACCATCCAACGATTGGTGGTATCGTGGTGAATAGTTTTTCCGAGATCTACTCTAGACTAGATGGTCATGGTTCTTTGCAGGACTATTTGGTTTCCAATGGCATCACCGGAATTGCCGATATTGATACCAGAAAACTCGTGAGACATATTCGTTCTCAGGGTGCAATGAATGCCATCATCAGTTCTGAGTATGAAGGAGATTTGGAAGGCCTTAAAGCTGAATTAGAAAAGCTTCCAGATATGAATGGGCTGGAACTTTCCTCTCAAGTCTGTACAAAGGAACCTTACTTTTTTGGCAATGAGGAAGCTCCTATCCGTGTTGCGTGTCTGGATTTCGGAATCAAGAAGAATATTCTTCGAAACCTCGCTTCGCGTGGTGTCTACTGTAAGGTTTTCCCCGCTAAAACTTCGCTAGCCGAAATGGAAACTTGGGCACCTGATGCTTACTTCCTATCCAATGGACCTGGTGATCCTGCTGCTATGGATTATGCGGTGGAAACTGTTAAGGATGTTTTGGCTACGAATAAGCCTGTCTTTGGGATCTGCCTTGGACATCAATTACTTGCAGAAGCGGTAGGAATTTCTACATTCAAGATGCACCATGGTCATAGAGGCATCAATCATCCGATTAAAAATCTCTTTACAGGGAAAAGTGAAATTACCTCTCAAAACCATGGTTTCAATATCGTAAGAGAGGACGCCGAAAAGCATACAGAAGTCGAAATCACACACGTTCATCTGAATGATAATACCGTGGCAGGGATCAAGCTTAATAGCAAACCCGCTTTCTCTGTACAGTACCACCCTGAGTCTTCTCCGGGACCGCACGATTCCCGCTATCTTTTCGATGACTTTATCGCATTAATCAATAAAAACTAATCTCAAACCTTTTATACTATGACTTTGATTCAATCAATTCATGCAAGACAAATCCTCGACTCTAGAGGAAATCCTACTATCGAGGTAGATGTCGTTACTGAAAATGGCGCATTTGGCCGAGCTGCAGTACCTAGTGGTGCTTCTACCGGTGCCAATGAAGCTGTAGAACTTAGAGACGGAGACAAAAATGTATATTTGGGCAAAGGCGTTCTAAAAGCCGTTGCCAATGTCAATGATATCATCGCATCCGAGCTTGTCGGCTTTGATGTCTTTGAGCAAAACTTGATCGATCAGATCATGATTGAGCTAGATGGCACTCCAAACAAAGGCAAATTAGGGGCAAATGCTATTTTGGGTGTTTCACTTGCTGTGGCAAAAGCTGCTGCGATGGAATCAGGACAGCCTTTATACCGATACATCGGTGGTGTAAATGCCAATACACTTCCAGTTCCAATGATGAACATTATCAACGGAGGATCTCATTCTGATGCTCCTATTGCATTTCAGGAATTTATGATTCGTCCCGTGGGAGCAGAAAGTTTCTCTGAGGCCATCCGAATGGGAGCAGAGATTTTCCATCACTTGAAGAAGATTCTTCACGATAAAAATTTGGTGACTGCGGTAGGGGATGAAGGTGGATTTGCGCCGAATTTCTCTGGTGGAACGGAGGAAGCATTAGGAAGTATTCTAGATGCAATCTCAAAAGCTGGCTACAAAGCTGGAGAGCAAGTCACAATCGCTTTGGACTGCGCAGCTTCTGAGTTTTTTGTGGATGGCAAGTACGATTATTCCAAATTTGAAGGTCCATCTGGTCAAGTTCGTTCCAGAGAAGAGCAAGTGGCTTATTTGGCTGAGTTGACTGAAAAGTATCCAATCGACTCGATCGAGGATGGATGTGCAGAAGATGACTGGGAAGGTTGGGCAATGCTGACTGCCAAAATCGGTGATCGTGTGCAGTTAGTTGGTGATGATCTTTTCGTCACTAATGTGAAGTTTTTGGAGCGTGGAATCCAAGAGAAATCTGCCAACTCTATCTTAATCAAGGTTAATCAGATCGGTACATTAACTGAGACGATCAATGCTGTGAATATGGCTCATAAGGCTGGGTTTACCGCTGTGATGTCTCACAGATCTGGTGAAACTGAAGATTCTACCATCGCAGATTTGGCGGTAGCTTTAAATACTGGACAGATTAAGACTGGATCAGCTTCTCGATCCGACCGGATGGCTAAGTACAATCAATTGCTGAGAATCGAAGAGCAATTGGGCGAATCAGCTGTATTTAAAGGACAGTTAAAATAACCCTGATCTTTATTCTTCAAAAATCAAATGAATATGGCAACCCAAAGGTTGCCATTTTTTTGGAAAGTATCTGCTGAAAAAATGAAAAACCCGAGCTTTTCAACTCGGGTTTTTCAAAATTAATCTAAACCATCAATGGGTGGAGCACCCAAGGCTTTGACTCGTGCGGCAAGAGCTGGGATAGTATTTCCTTTCATCTGCTCTAATTCCGATTTAAGTGGAGCAAATTCTGTTTTACCAGCCGCAAGAGCTCCTTTTTGCATGCCTGTCGGACCATAAGTTCCGGTTGCGCCTCCGTATGCAGCATACAGTCTATCAGTGACTGTTGGCGCTTTATTATCCTGTAGCTCACGCTTAGCCAGGTTGCCGTTCATTTTACTTTCCAGCATTTTCAAAGCCATCTCAGCTTCGTGGAGATCCTTGACCAAAGCTGCATCGATTTTTTCAGATCTGCTGACAGCCACTTGCATCGCCTGAACTTGTTTGATCGCTTCCTCCAGGTCGGATTCAGCCAAAGTCAATTCGTTGGCAAATTCACTTAACTCTGATCTAAAAGTTTTGATTTCAGCCAAACTCTTTCCTTGAATCGCGCCTTCTCTAAGTGGTTTGACTTCAAATGAAACCGCTTCTCCCATCGGAGTCACTTCCCCATCCTTGTAGGCTGCTAATTTGGCAGAGTAAGTGCCAGGCAAGGCCATCATACCACCAAAACCTCCTGCTCGAAGACGATCTGGATCAATGACTCCCTGACTTGCCATCGTCAGATCCCAAGTCATTCTGTGAATGCCGGCAGCATTTTTTGCCTTCACCCTTTGTACAAAGTTTCCATCGGCATCATAAATCTCAAGGTGTATTTCTGGAGCTTTTTCCATCATCTCTGCCTCAATGGCATCAAAACCTGGGAAAGGTATCGAGGTATCACCCATTTCTTTTTCGGCCTTCTGTCGATCGGCCTTTAGGGTACTCATACCTTCTTTGATAAAATAGGTGAAAGTAACCCCAAACTCAGGATTTGGAGCTGACCAATAGTCGTCGCCCATATATCTCACAGCATTTTTGGGTACGTACCAATAGCCATCTCTAGGAGTGAAAAGTTGTGCTTCCTGATCCAGCATCTCCTCTGAGATTTCTCTCAAGGCACTGTAGTCATCCAATACGAAGAAGCCTCTTCCAAATGAAGCTCCTACCAGATCATTTTCTCTACGCTGTATAGTGATATCTCTGAAAGAAATGGTGGGTAGGCCACCATTCAGCTCCATCCATTTTCCTCCTCCATTGATGGAAAAGTAAACCCCAAATTCGGTAGCCAAGAATAGAAGCCCTTCTTTCTCATGATCCTGCACGATTCTCCAAGTAAGTAGGGGAGTGGGAAGTCCATTTGTAATCAAAGTCCAGCTAGCCCCATAATTCGTGCTCTTTGCGACATAAGGCTTGAAATCGCCTTCCTTATGATTGTCCAAGACCACATAAACGGTCGCCTCATCAAATAAATCCGCACGGATATCGTTTACAAAGGCATTTTTGGGAACGCCGGGGATGCTGCTTACCGGTACTGCATTCCAGTTTTCTCCACCATCGGTGGTGTATTGAATCAGGCCATCATCCGTACCAGCATACAAGACATCGGGATTTATAGGGGATTCACCGAGAGAAGAAATGGTACTGAATTCAGACATAGCATACATATCCCAAGCATGATCCCAACTTTGATTTTTGCCCATAATAGGCTCTGTAATTCGGTCTCGACCGGTAGTAAGATCCCCTGAAATCGCCGTCCAGGAGTCTCCTCGATCTGTGGATTTCCAGACTCTTTGCGAAGCAAAATAAATGGTGCTCGGTACATGTTGACTTGGCAAAATCGGAGAATCCCAGTTGAATCGCTCTTCGCCTTCATTGGCTCCGGGTTGTGGTTGGATATATACCGACTCGCCGGTGATTCGGTCTAATCTATGTAAATATCCTTGTTGAGATTCGGCATATCCAATATCTGGATTTCCTGGTTCTACGGCAGACTGATGTCCGTCCCCACCCAGCACTCGTGACCAGTGGGCATTGCGAATTCCATTTCCATCGTCTGTTCTGGAAGGACCTCCATGGGATCCGTTGTCTTGTGTACCTCCGTAGACATTGTAGAATGGAGCTGCATCATCCACAGCTACTTTATAGTATTGAGTTACCGGAAGATTCTTAATGTATCTCCAAGTTTTGGTGCCGTCAAGCGTCTCGTAAATACCGCCATCAGTTCCCAAAAGCATAAAATCAGGCTCATCAGCGATAAAATTCAGAGAATGACTATCTGAGTGGGTAGCGTCAGTGTTCAATAGGCTAAAGGTTTTTCCATGATCGTAGGAAACCTGCATGCGAACATCAATCAAGTAAATCGCTCCGAAGCGATGAGGATCAGCAATCAGCTCCTGATAGTAGTGAGGGCCAGTTGCACCGGAAACAGTATCTGACATTTTTGTCCAAGAAGCGCCTTGATTGGTACTCAAGAATACCCCGCCGGTTCTTCTAATCAATTCAATCGCTGCATATACATAATCCGGGTTTTGAGGGCTGATCGCCAAACCGATTTTTCCTTTGATTCCTCCGGGAATACCGTTGGTCAATTCGGTCCAGGTTTTCCCTCCATCTGTCGATTTGTGAACTCCAGATTTAGGTCCGCCGCCTAGGTATCCGGCTACCGTTCTGTGTCTTTGCCAAGTGGCAGCATACACGACATCAGGATTTCTTGGGTCGATCACTGCATCCGCTACTCCAGTCCATTCTTCATCTCCAAGAGTCTTTTCCCAAGTTTTTCCCCCATCCTCAGAGCGATAGAATCCACGATCTCCTCCGCTACTCCAAAGCGGACCCTGAGCCGCAACCATGACCACATCTGAATTTTCGGGATGAACGATGATTTTTCCAATGTGCTGCGAATCCTTCAGCCCCATATTTTTCCAGGTGGATCCACCGTCTTCGCTGAGGTAGACCCCATCCCCGAAAGAGATGTGTCGACCGCCGTTGTTTTCACCGGTTCCTACCCAAACACGATTTGGGTTGACAGGATCAATAGTGACACAGCCAACGGCAAATACAGGCTGATCGTCAAATATAGGAGTCCAGGTGGTGCCGGCGTTTTCGGTTTTCCAGACCCCACCGGACGCTACGCCCACATACCAGACATTTCGGTTGTTTGGGTGAATAGCAATGTCTGCAATTCGGCCTGAGGTGAATGCAGGCCCGATATTTCTCCAGGCAAATGCCGAGAAGCTTTGAGAAGCTAGATCCTTGGCTTTTTCCTCGGAGTTTTTCTTTTGTGCAAAAGAAGGACTCCAAAGTAGCGCAAAGGACAAAATGATTAGATAAAGTTTACGCATGTGATTAGTGCTTGATCAGTGATTGTTTTTTCTACAGCAATTAATATCGCTAAATTTTCTCAACCTAAATAATTCAACTCGCTGAGCGGTGATTTCTTGATAGAATTTCGAAGAACTTTCATGAAAAAAGAGCCCTGTTTTTTTGAAATCCTTCACAAAATAATCTGCAATGGCTAATACCGAGATCTCCGCAATGTTGAAATCGAGAAATGAAAAATCTATCGAAAAATAGATTTCCGCATATTGAAGCTGAAAATGCTGGCCTTCAAGCAAATTTTTACAAATAGAGAAAAAAGATTATTTTGAAAAGTTCTTCGCCTCCGAATTCAATTTTTTGTCATCGGGATGATCTCCGGAGTAAAGCAAAATCCGGTATCGAAAGGTGACGGACTCTCCGGGGTTTAATTTGAAATCCAGCATATTTTTTCCCCCGCTTAGTTCTTTTTGACCCAAAGGATTGGCTGCAAAAAGTCCGTAGCCCCGCGCATGCCAATAGGTGGGATAACCCGGGTTGTCAGGGTGATCCAAAATTACGACAGAGACTTTTTCCTGATCAATTTTTCCATCGAGCTTCACCCATTTCCCTCGCGTTCCCCAAACCTCGTCTCCTTCTTTTCCAGCACTACTTCGATATTTTCCCGTGACTCCTTCATTGTTTAGGCTGGGAACTGTGGTAGGATTGCCGTTTGCATCAGTAAACAGCTCGGGCTTATCAGAAGGATGCTCCAATTCCCTAGCCACACGAATAGCAAATACGCCCTCTTTGTTGTCCTTCATGAATACTGACTCTTCCTGGGCTGTCAAGGTCGTAATTCGGTCTATACCTCGTTTTTTTCCTTCGGAGAAAAACACAAACCGGGTTTTTTCTTTCAATAAAACTTTGCCATCGGGAGCTAGCCAATCCATGGTGACTTCTAACTCTGCGGTATTTTTATTTTCCTTTAGGTCGGTGATTCCTGTATGCCTGATCGTTCCATATCGATCTTTTTTTTCTTCAGAAATAGCATCTGAATTATTCCAGAAGTCAAGTCCATTCACATCCCCATAATTCATCCAATGTCCGACATGATGAGGGTGGTCTACCCGCTCTCCCGGTCTTGGGACTAGGGGGAATCCTCGTGTGATTTCCTTTCCTTCCAAGCTAATAATGGGATATAATACCGGCTTAGCAATGGATTCTGGATAGTAGTAGCTGGTAAAAAGCTGGTCTCCAATCAAGACCTGCACTTTTTTTTCAGCATCCTTTTGGACTAGTTTTAATTGGTCTGTCTGTGCTTGAAGCGTAGCCTGAGTGCCCCAAAATAGGGACAGCAGAATGGTCACTGTCCCCAAGTTGATTTGTTTGATCCAAAGCATGACCTAGTATTGAAATGGTTTTCCGCCAGCTAAGACCTCTTGCTTTTCCTCATCGAAGGTTACAAACTGACCGGTGCGAAGTGCAGCGGTGGTCATGATATTGGCGATGGAATGATTGTAGCCAGCCATGACATCTGCATTGGGCTTTTGACGGGAGCGGACACATTCCATCCAGTTTCGCATATGAGCAGATGTGAGATTGTCTACACCGGTATTGGCGCTTGTCTCCACCGCAGCAGCCTCAGCAAGGGACATTTCAGGAAGTAAATTTTCCTTCATTCCCATTCGTTTTGCATGGTTCTCCCGAAGTCCGCCATTTGGAGTTATCTTATTTGTGTCCAAATTGAGCTCTCCGGCATTGGAATAGTAAATTTCCTTTGTCCCGCCGGCTGAATTGGTGAATCGAGACGAGTAGATCACCTGAAAGCCTTTGCTGGCATCGTCCAATGGTCCGTAATCAAATACAGCAGTCATGGTGTCAAAATTTTCCCGTCCGTCTTTCCAAAGGTAAATTCCTCCATTGGCAGCTACACTTCTTGGATGCGGCAAGTCGGTAAACCAATGCACGGTATCAATCTGATGCGCCATCCACTGTCCTGGAATCCCGGAAGAAAAAGGCCAAAAAAGGCGGAATTCCAGGTACTTTCTAGGGTCCCAGGCTATTTTCGGTCGATTCATCAGAAACCGATCCCAATCTGTATCCTCTTGGCGGATTTCCTGTGTCAATTCGGGTAGTCTCCAGCGACCCGGTTGATTGACATTCCAGGTCATTTCCACTGCTACGATATCTCCAAACTTGCCATCCTTGATAAATTTATTGGCAGCGTGGTAGTTGGCGCCACTTCTTCGCTGAGAACCAACCTGTACGATTTTTCCGGTGCGGAGGACCGCTTCTTTTGCCGCCCGATTATCTGCCATTGTTTCGGCAAATGGTTTTTCCACATACACATCCCTTCCGGCTTCCACGGCTTCTTTGCAATGAAGAGCATGCTGAAAGTCTGCAGTACTGATGATGACGGCATCCACATCTTTTCGATCGTAGAGTTCATCATTGTTTCTACAGGCAGCAATGGACAAATCTGCCTTATCCTTCACATAAGCCTGGCATTCGTCTCGGCGCCGACTCCAGATGTCGGAAACGGCCGTAAACTGATAATTCATCTCTTTGGCATGGACAAGCATAGCCGGTATCAAGGCATACTTGGCGCGGTCGGAAAAGCCAACTATGCCGACATTCACCCGATCATTTGCTCCAATGATGCGGCTGTAACTCTTCGGGGAAAAAGTCATCGCTCCAAAGCCTATTCCGGCAGTGGTCAAAGCGGACTTTTTCAGAAAATCTCTTCTGGATTGATCGTTCATGGTTAATATGGGTTTTGGTGTTTTGGGTTCTGATTTATTAATAATCTATTTGACTAGTGCATTAAAAAGCTCGAGTTGCTCTCGTAGGGCTTCTATTCGGTCGGCTGGCTTGGTTCTGGCTTCAAGCAAAACCCAGCCTTCATAATCCATTTCCTTGAAAAGCCTGAATAAGTCCGGGTAGGGGTAATTCCCGACGTTGAATTCCCGTACATGCACGGTATCCCCAAACCACTTTTTCACTGAATGAAAATTGGCTTCCAGGCCAGGGGAAAGAAGATCCTCCTTATTGCAATTCCAGCAGATTTTCACATTGGGTTCGGTGATCTGGTCAAAAATCGCTTTCATCACCGGAAGCTCTTGGGTGTACTGTCCATGAACTTCCACCCGGATTTCTTGTCCATAATCCTGAGCAAATTTCCCCACTTCATTGAAGGAAGCAGCAATTTGGGAAATGGTTTTTTCTCGAGGGATTTCAGGGGGCAAATAGTTGGGCTTGACTTTGATACCAGTGGCACCGATATCATGACATAGCTGGATGTAAGCCTTGGTTCCTTCAATATTTTTCTTGAGCTTCTCCGGGTCAGGGCTATGGTACTCGTAGTTGCTTCCATAGCCCAGGCAAGTGACTGGACTATCTGCAAACCGCTTTTTGACTTCTGCTCTTTGGGCTTTATTCAGGCTGGCCTCTACACCATGGGCATGCTGAGTGCGAAGTTCTACCCCGAGCACACCTGTCTTTTCACAATTGCTGATAAGGGTGGGAAGGTCCCAATCTTTGCCCCACTCATAGGTGACTAGCCCAAAGCGCATTTTGGACCGCTTTTCTGCCGATAAAACCGATGAAAAGGGCAGCAAGCCTAGAGATCCGGTGACCAAAACAGTATTTCTAAGGAATGTTCTCCGGTGCATTTTTTCTACTTCCATGCACTTAAAATACAGATAAAAGAGAGGAGAATATTCCTAAAGGCTTGAAAATCTTCGGAATCGATTCGGGAAAAGCGGGCTATTTGTCATGCTTGAGTCAGGAGCTATGGTCAAAGAGATTGCGATTCTTTTTTTCATGATCTTTTAAAATTTGCATGAACTTTGCGCTCCTTTGTTTTAAATTGTAGGATTATGAAGAGATTTTTCAAACTCACCACCAATTTCTATTTCTTGGCAGGGGCTTTCTTTCTTTGCTGGATGATTTTTATCGACTCCAATAATCTTGTCAATCAATTCAAACTGAGCAGAAAGCTTTCTGAATTGGAGGATAGAAAAGATTATTACCTGGAACGGAAGGAAAAAATTAAAGCTGAGCGGGAAGAATTGATGAGCAATCCGGAACTTATGGAGAAGTTTGCCCGTGAAAAATACTTGATGAAGAAAGAAAGCGAAGATCTCTATGTCATTGTCAAAAAATAAATTCCTGGCCATCTTCTTTGGCCTTTT
Source organism: Algoriphagus marincola HL-49 (assembly GCA_001314815.1). Lineage (GTDB taxonomy): Bacteria > Bacteroidota > Bacteroidia > Cytophagales > Cyclobacteriaceae > Algoriphagus > Algoriphagus marincola_A. Next base: position 4,021 of record LJXT01000036.1, on the reverse strand, counting down.
TTTGTTTTCAAGCTTAGCTTTTGCGCAGCGCCCAATCTATAGCGACAGCACCTCATTCAAGGATAGATTGTATTTCGGAGGAAACTTCGGCATGCAGTTCGGAACTGTAACTTTGATCGATGTTTCTCCCTTGGCGGGTGTGATGATTACGGATAAATATTCAGCAGGTCTTGGAATCACTTATCAATATTTTGACGATCGCAGATTTATAGGAGGATCCTCTTCCACGTATGGTGGGCGCTTGTTCAATCGCTATAATGTCCTCCCCAATATTTTCCTCCATGCCGAGTATGAATCCATCAATTTTGAGAATTACAATCTGGCCTCTGAAAGATTTGAGCGCATTTGGGTAAATGGACTTTTTCTGGGAGGTGGTTATTTTGCACCCTTCGGAGGTGGTAGAGGCGGAGCCAACTTTACCTTTCTCTACAATGTCCTCCATGATAATCGACGCTCGCCTTATGGTGAACCTTATGTGATTCGAGTGGGTTTTGTGTTGTAAATGCACATCAAGCCTATTCTATGAATTCATTTCTCGAAAAACTCCATCAATCTCATCAAGAATGCTCGGATTGCCCTTCCCCACAGGTCATCCAACAGTTTTTTGAAGGCTTATTGGGATTGCTTTTTCCAGAGCATTCTGTGCAGAAAATCAAGGAAAAATCCGAGCTCAAAGCCCGAATGGAGGAGCTTCAGGAGCGTCTTTCAAAGATTCTTCAGAGAAATACCCACCTGCATGAGCAAGATGGACTGAAGCTAGGAACACAGTTTTTCGACAATCTAGAGCGAATCTATGATTGGATCAATCAGGACGTAGATGCCATGTATGCAGGTGACCCTGCGGCCAAATCACGCACAGAGATTTTGAGATCTTATCCGGGATTTTATGCCATAGCCGCTTATCGAATTGCCCACGAGCTTCATCTTTTGGGGATTAAACTGATTCCTCGGATGATCACGGAGATCGCTCACAGCCGAACCGGAATTGATATTCACCCGGGAGCTCAAATTGGGCAACACTTCTGCATCGATCACGGGACAGGAGTGGTGATCGGAGAAACGACGATTATCGGAAATCATGTCAAAATCTACCAGGGCGTTACCCTAGGAGCATTGAGCGTGGACAAGGCTGATGCAGATAGCAAAAGACATCCAACCATTGAAGACGGAGTGGTGATTTATGCAGGGGCGACAATTTTGGGAGGAAAGACCGTCATCGGAAAAGGCAGTACGATTGGTGGAAATGTCTGGCTTACCAAGTCAGTTGATCCGGGCTCAAAGGTCTACTACCAAGTCCAAATGCACCACGCCGACTCATCCAAAACGGATTTGTACATCTTTAAAAACGACTAGTATGAAGCTTTTTGAATTAATTGGAAATACACCTCTGGTGGAGCTCCAGCATATTCCTGTCAATCCCAAGGTCAAAATCCTCTGTAAAATGGAAGGTCAAAACCCCGGAGGAAGTGTGAAAGATAGAGCTGCTTTTAATATGCTCCAATCTGCCTTGGATAGAGGAGAGATCAAAAAGGGCGATAAGCTGGTGGAGGCTACTAGCGGAAATACCGGGATTGCCCTTGCGATGGTGGCAAAGGTCTTGGGCTTGGATATGACCCTGATTATGCCCGACAATTCCACCCGGGAGCGGGTACTTTCCATGGAAGCTTACGGAGCGAAAGTCATCTTGACACCTGCTGCCAAAACCATCGAGTATTCCCGTACCCTTGCAGAAGAGATGAACGAGAAAGAGGGATATTTCATGCTCAATCAATTTGCCAACCCGGATAATTACTTGGCTCACTACAAGACCACCGGACCCGAAATCTGGAATGATACCGACGGAAAAGTTACTCATTTCGTCTCTGCGATGGGGACTACGGGAACCATTATGGGCGTTTCCCGCTACTTGAAGGAAAAGAATCCCAATATCCAGATCGTGGGCACACAGCCTACGGATGGCTCAAGTATCCCCGGTATCCGACGTTGGTCCCCCGAGTTTTTGCCGGCAATTTTTGAAAAGGAACGCGTGGATCGCGTCATCGATGTATCCCAGGACCAAGCCACCCAGATGACCCGCCGCATGGCCAAGGAGGAGGGAATCCTAGCCGGAATGAGCAGTGGAGGAGCTTTGACAGCAGCTATCAAACTTTCCGAAGAACTAGAAGAAGGCCTAATTGTTTGCATCACCTGCGACCGTGGAGACCGGTATTTGAGTTCGGATTTGTTTGGGTGAGAGGTTGTATGGTTTTTTTGGTTGGAAGGTTGTAAAGTGCGGAAGTTCTAAGGTTGTAAGGTGAAGGGTTGTTAGGAGGAGAAGTTTTAAGGGTTGATAGTTTATTCCCAGTCTTGGTTCGTGTATTCACTCCCTGCGTCGGTTGGTGTCTTCACAAACCGGAAAAAAATTAAAATTCATCCAATTCAATTCTAGAGACTTCCTTTATTCAGCAAAGGCCTATCAGAGGTAGGTGAGTAAGTAGACTTTAGCTAAGAAATAGCTGTCAAATTCAAATAGTAACATTTTTGTTACCTTTTATATTTTAATAGTAACATTTTTGTTACCTTTGGAAATGAAAGTTAAGGAACTTCAAAAGTTACTTCGTGAGGATGGATGGCAGGTCAAAAATCAGAAAGGAAGCCATCAACTACTTATACATCCTGAAAACCGGGAAAAGTAACCATCCCCATTCATGGCGGAGACATACCGATTGGAACCTTAAATTCAATTCTGAAACAAGCAGGGCTAAAGTAATCTCTTCCTGCTTCCTGAATAATTTATAGTAAAATTGAAGATGGCGTAATTACCACTTTAATTGTAACAAGACTTAAACGGAATTGTAAATGAAAACTGTGAAAATTCCCCTTACCATAGAGAGAGGAGATGATAAAACATTCTGGGGTCGAGTGGAATACAAAGGTAATCTGATCACAGATCAGGCTGAGAGTTTCTCCGAACTCGAAAAAAAAATAAAAACCCTCTTATGGGATTTTGAGCAAGTAGATCCTGAATCTGTTCAATTTGAACACCTATTTGATATATCAGCTCTATTTCAAAGATTCGACTTCCTCAAAATATCCAATGTAGCACAGCACGCTGGGATGAATCCCGGATTATTGAGACAATATGTATCAGGTGCTAAAAGCGCATCTTTAGATCAAGCAAAAAGAATCGAAAACACCCTTCATAAATTAGCTGGAGAGCTGCAAAAAGCTATGATTATTGCGTAGTTTTTCTAGCTTCTAATAAAAAAAACGACCTATTTGTTCGTTTTTGTCCAATCAATTTAATGACCACGGAGTGGTCAAACTGTGAATAACTTGTCCGCCGTGGCGGAGCCCCCGGTGGAACCGGGGGTAGATAGAAGCATGAACCATGGTTTGGGGACAACCCTGAAAGGGTTGAACTTAAAGTAGGTACCTTTCATCAAATTCAATTTCATGTTCCTTCAAAAGTGCCTTGTATTCATCCATAAAGGACACTTTACGATGGTGCTCTTCCTGGTTTTTGATGTAATGAATTAATCGATCTTTGGCCGAATAGGACTCAGAAAATGCTCCATAACCATCTTGCCAACCTTTGAATTCTGGGAAAATATCTTCCCTTTTGATGAAATCATCTGCAGACAATTTGATGTCTTTTATCAAAGTGGAAATTGAAATGGAGGGGTGGACATGTGTCAAAATATGAAGGTGATCCTCGACACCATTGATGCGATATAAATGGCAGTTTTTATTTGTCAGGAGGTGATGGATATAGGCAAAAAGCCGTTTTTTTTGATCAGGAACAATGGTGGGCTCTCGGTGCTTGGTTGAAAAAACAAAGTGATATAAAAGTTGTGTATGTGTAGCCATAACGTACTGAATTTGAATGAAAAAAAGATGATGGAATTTCGGAAATAATTTCAAAAAAGGCAATAAAGAAAGAAGTTCGACCCGCTTCGGGGTCGGGAAAACCAATATTTATTGATCGTTTTTTCCACGGGTTGCACCCGCGGCTATTCAAGGTTGGACCCCTCTCGGGGTC
>LJXT01000035.1 GCA_001314815.1 Algoriphagus marincola HL-49 | reverse complement strand
AATCTTCCTATTCAGGGCGGAAACATCTTCTATCGACTGAAGCAAGTTGACTTTGACGGAACATACACTTACAGCCGTACTACCGCTATTCAGATAGAGGGACAAAAAGGCAATAAGATCTGGAGAGCCTATCCTAATCCAACGAATGGAAATTCATTCCAAGTCAGTATGCTTGATCCTTCTTCCTACCGGGACGAAGCGATTTCCCTTCGTGTCATTTCACCTACGGGGCTTTATCACTACATTCAAGTGGACGACATTCAAAGTATAGGAGCCCAAGTAAGCGACTGGCTAGTCAAGCAGGCTGCGGGTATTTACACCTTAGAAATTGCCTGGGGATCAAACAGGGAGTACCACAAAGTGATTTTAAAAAGGTAAGTAACGTTCTCACTTTTTTGGACTTTTTTTAGAATTATAGAATTTTTTATTCTATCTTTTACAAGATTTTTTTTCCATTCAGGCATATTAAAATGCCTTTATCTTTTATCGTCCATGCAATTAAAACTAATCTCCTCTCTTGTAGTTTTCTTTTTCCCTATTATTCTTTCTGCACAGAGCGTCACATCTATTCAGGAAAAAACCCTAAGGTTTATCGAAACTCTGGAAGACGGGCAAGAGGATGAATTAATGATTGAATTTGCAGACTCTGTCCGAACTGAATGGACCAATTTACCTCTTGGACTAGCTCCTAGAGCCGGTCTTCAATTCGGTCTGCTTTCTGAAAAGAGCAAAATTGCCTTTCATCAGGTTTTAAGCTCTATTCTCAGCTCCCAAGGATATTTGAAAACCTTCGCGATCATGCAAGTGGATGATATTCTCCACGAACTCTTCGAAATCAAATATGAGCGTGGGGAGGTGAATGAAAATGCTATAAAAATGATCCGAGGTTTAAACTGGGATTATGGGAATTACTTTTTAGCTATCTCTGGCAATCCTCAAACGGATGAAAAATGGGGATTGAAATTCGAGGGGCATCATATCTCCCTAAATCTGACCGTTTCGGGAGATGAATTTAGCATGACTCCGCTGTTTCTAGGTTCTGATCCCGCTGTGGTTGAGGACACACAATATGCCGGATTGAGACCTTTGAGCAAGGAAGAAGACTATGGGTTTTGGTTTGTCAACTCACTGGATGAGGAGCAAAAGAAAAAAGCGACACTTTCTGAGGATGTTCCAGGAGATATCATCACCAGTCCGGGAAGGCCCCAATGGCTAGAAGAATATCAGGGAATCAAGGGATCTGAGCTATCTGAAAACCAACAACAGATCCTTCATTATTTGATCGAAGAATATGCCGCTAATCTGGATCATCTGAAAGCTGAAGAATACTTGGCCAAATTGCATGCCCGTGGAATGGATGAGGTCTATTTTGCATGGATCGGAAGTTATGAACCCATGAAACCTCACTATTATATCATCCACAGCCCGGACTTTTTGATTGAATATGACAATGTTGGCTTTTTAGATAATGCCAATCACATCCACTCCATTTTCAGGGAAAAAGGAAACGACTTCGGGGAAGACATTCTCAGGAAACATCGACTGGCACATCAACATTAGTTTTAATTATTCATAAGCTCAATTAAGAACATGAAGAAGCTTTTGATCATTTTGGTATTGATTTTTGAGAGTTATCAAACCTGCTTGGCTCAGGATCGTCCACAGGTAGAGATTCAGACTAATAAAGGCACCATCATCGTCGAGCTCTTCAACGAAACCCCACAGCACCGGGACAATTTTTTAAAACTGGTAAACGATGGAGTATACGACAGTTTGCTTTTCCACCGAGTCATACAGGACTTTATGATACAGGGAGGTGACACTAAAAGTAAAACTGCGAAAACCGGAGAGCAATTGGGGAGTAATGATTTACCATATCAAGTTCCTGCGGAAATCCACCCTGAGCTTTTTCATCAAAAAGGAGCGCTAGCTGCCGCCAGAACCGGCAATCTGCAGCGGGCATCAAGCAGTACTCAGTTTTATTTGGTGCAAGGGAAAATCCAAAATGATAGCCTAATTCAGCACAATCAAGGTAGAATCAACAGCATGCTGCAACGCCATTTTGCCAGAAACCATCCTGACAACAAAAGTCTCATTGATTCCCTTGAGCTAGAGAGAGAAGCTAAGGATACCGCCAGTTTTCTTTCTCTGAGCAAAAAGTTGGATCAAGTAGTAGCCGGATTTGAGGATTTTGAAAAATACACGATTCCTGAAGAGCATGTAAAAATATACAAATCCATAGGCGGAACCCCACACCTAGATCAGAACTACACCGTTTTTGGCCAGACGATTTCAGGCCTCGAAGTCATAGATGCCATTGCAGCGGTAGAAACAGACGATCGCGACCGTCCCATAGAAAATGTGTATATTCTTGGTATCAAGCGCATCCCTTCCCAAAAATAAAAAAGCGATGAGAGCATTTGGATTGTATTTGATCATTTTGGTGTTTTCCCTTTCCTGCAGTCAAAAGGAAGCTGCTCCCCCACCCGATTCCAAATCACTCCCCAATATTGTATTCATCTTCACCGATGATCTCGGTTATGGAGATTTAGGTTGCTTTGGAGCTACCGATATCCAAACACCGAATATTGACCGGATCGCAAATGAAGGCATCAAGTTTACCTCCTTTCTTTCAGCATCGCCTGTTTGTAGCCCTTCCAGAGCAGGTCTTTTGACGGGACGTATGCCCCAGCGGATGGGAATCAATGCCGTCTTTTTTCCAGAAAGCCTTACGGGAATGGCTCCTGAGGAAATCACCTTCGCAGAAATCCTGAAAGACAAAGGCTATCAAACAGCCGCAGTAGGAAAATGGCATTTGGGCCATCGAGAAAAATACCTCCCTCTCAATCAAGGCTTCGATTCCTACTATGGGATTCCTTATAGCAATGACATGGCTTCGGTGGTTTACTTTAAAGACAATGAGATCGATTCGATTTCCGTTAATCAGCGATTTACCACGAAAACCTATACTGAAAAATCCCTGGAATTCATTGATCAAGCAGCTGGAAAACCATTTCTGCTGTATCTGGCTCACAATATGCCGCACGTGCCGATCTATGCTTCCCCGGAGTTTGAAGGAAGTTCTGATCGGGGGCTTTATGGGGATGTGATCCAGGAAATAGACTGGAGTGTGGGAGAAATTCTGAAAAAACTGGAAGAAAAAGGTCTGATGGAAAATACCATGATTGTATTCTCCTCCGACAATGGACCATGGCTGGTCATGGAAGATCATGGAGGATCAGCAGGATCATTGCGGGAAGGAAAGCAGTATACCTTCGAAGGTGGGGTTCGGGTTCCAACTGTAGCGATGTGGAAAGGGAAAATCGATCCCGGTCAGGTTTATGAGGAAATGGCCACACAAATGGATTGGTTTCCGACTTTTTGCAAGTTAGTGGGGGCTGAAATTCCTCAGGATAGGGCAATAGATGGAAAAGACCTAAGCGCTGTACTTTTCGAAAACGGACTGCGGGAAGGAGATGAATTCATCTACTACATGGGCGCTGATCAGCGGGCTTATCAAAAGGATGGCTGGAAAATCAAACGGCCTTTTAAGGGTTTCCAGGGAGCCGCTTGGATGAAAGATGTTCCGGCACATGACACCCTGCTCTTCCATCTCCAAAATGATCCAGGAGAAATGAATAATTTAGCCAAAGAAAACCCCGAAAAACTTGCTCAGATGATGCGGGCGATGGATTTGGCGGTAGAGCGATTAGGCCCTTTACCTCCGAGTCTGGTGGTGAGAGGTGCGCAAGACAATAGTCATTTTAGGTATTTAGAAGAAAAAAGGGGAAATAGATAGCTATGCAAAAATCAAGTTTCATCTTATTTCTCCTTGCCTTAGCTTTTGCCTGCCAAAATCCTACAACTTCGGAAGATCCTAAAGGCCCCAATATCCTCCTTATCGTGGCAGATGATTTGGGATATGCTGACTTAGGCTCCTTTGGAGGAGATATTGACACTCCAAATCTAGATGAATTAGCTAGGCAAGGGATTCGCTTCAGCCGCTTTCATGCAGCTCCTTTTTGCGCAGTGAGCCGAGCCATGTTTTTGTCGGGAAATGACAATCATATCGCCGGTATGGGAATACAGGGGAGGGTAACAGGAGTACAAGGCTATGAAGGTCATCTCACAGATCGAATCATCCCCGTCCCGGACCTACTACGATCGGCAGGGTATCACACGTACATGGCTGGAAAGTGGCATTTGGGATCTAAACCAGAAAATAACCCACAAGAAAAAGGCTTTGAAAAATCCTTCATCACTCCTGAAGGTGGTGCCAATCATTACAACAATTTTGGTGTTTTGCCCCAAGCGCCCGTGTCCAAATACTTCGAAAATGGAACTGAAGTACCTTGGCCCGAAGGAGCTTATTCCACCGACTTCTACACGGATAAGCTCATTGAATACATTCAAAGTGATCACGGAGACGGCAAGCCATTTTTTGCTTTCGCAGCTTACACTTCCCCTCACTGGCCCCTTCAGGTGGATGAAAAATATTGGAAAAAATACGAGGGCCGATATGATGAAGGCTATGAAAAGCTAAAGGAAGAACGCATTGAAAGTTTGAAGAAAGCGGGAATGATTCCGGAGGATGCTATTTTACCCACTTCCCATCCACGAGTGAAAGCCTGGGATTCTCTTTCTCCAGAAGAACAAAAAAAGGAAGCCCGGAAAATGGAACTCTACGCCGGGATGGTGGACAACTTGGATGAGAATATCGGTAGGCTGATCAATGCCCTGAAAGAAATCGGCGAATATGAAAACACCTTGATTGTATTCATGGCTGATAATGGAGCAGCAGCGGAGGATTTTTATTATCGGGATGGTTTTAAAGAGCTAATTCAGGAATATCACACAGACGCTTACGAGGAAATGGGTAAGGAAAATTCATTCATTTCTTACGGGCCTCAATGGGCTGAAGCTGGGAGTTCTCCCTTCCGCTATTTCAAGGGTTTTGCCACAGAAGGAGGAATGAATGTTCCGCTCATCATTGCAGGCCCTGGAGTAGCAAAAAGTGATATAATCAATCACTCCTTTTTGACGCTTCTGGACCTCGCTCCCACTTTTTATGAATTAGCAAGGACCACTTATCCGGAGAAATGGAATGGGAAAGCAGTGAAACCATTACGAGGTGCTTCCTTGCTACCAATTTTGGGTGGAGAAAAGAAAAAAATCCATGATGAAAATTACGTTTTTGGATTAGAGCATGCCGGAGACGCCATGATTCGAAAAGGAGATTGGAAAATTGTCAATGTCAAAAGCCCATTCGAACTGAAAAATTTTGAGCTGTATAACCTTTCCGAGGACTTGGCTGAGCAAAAAGATTTGAAAGAAGTCTACCCGGAAAAATATCAGGAAATGCTGCAAGAATGGGAAAAATTTGCCGAAGAGGTAGGTGTGATACTGCCATCTCCAAAAAGTGGAGAAGATCTATAGAATTAGGGTCCCCCCCGGAATCCTAATCCTACCTATATTTATATAAATCAGACTAAGTCCTTTTAATTAATAATCATTTCAATATGAAAAAATCAATAATCCTTTCTCTCCTTTTCTTTTGGGTTTTATCAGTATCTGCCCAAGAAAAGAGCAACCTAGAACTGACTGATCTCTTTGACATGGAATACGTGTCAGATCCTAGTATTTCTCCAGACGGAAGCAAAGTGGTCTATGTCCGAAACTTCAAAGATATCATGACCGACAGGGATTATTCCAATCTCTGGATTGTCAATGCTGACGGCAGTCAAAACCGCCCACTGACGCAAGGGAATCAACGGGATTACGCGCCCGTTTGGTCACATGATGGAAGTAAGCTTGCTTTTCTTTCCAACCAACAAGATGATAAGGTGAAGCTGTTTGTACATTATTTCGATACAAATAGCTCAGTAGGGCTCACGAATTCAGCCACCCCCCCTGGATCAGTTGCCTGGTCCTATGACAATCAGACCTTGGCTTTCACCCAATTCGTACCTGCCTCCCCACAGTCGCTTTTGAAGATTCCATCCAAGCCACAAGGTGCCGAGTGGAATTCCCCTCCCATTTTCATTGATGAAATGGTCTACCGCAGAGATGGAGCGGGCTTTGTAAAACCCGGTAACAGACAGATTTTCACAATTGGATTAGCTGGAGGCACTGCAAAGCAATGGACCTTTGACGACAACAACTATGGCAACCCGATTTGGTCAAAGGATGGTAATTCCCTGTTTTTCTCAGCCAATCTTCATGAAAATGAAAAGGAAGAACCCAGAAATTCCGAGATCTACCAGCTTTCTCTTTCAGATGGAAACATCAAAGCCCTGACAGACCGATTTGGACCGGATTCCAGTCCGGTACTTTCACCTGACGGAACAAAAATAGCCTACACCGGAAGTGATGATTCCTTCCAAGGGTATCAAGTCACCAATCTTTACGTCATGAATATTGACGGTAGTGATCCCAAAAACATGACCGCAGATTTAGACCGAGATGCAGGCAACCCGAAGTGGGAGGCCAATAATAGGGGAGTTTATTTCCAATACAATGAATTTGGAGACACCAAAGTGGGCCATGTCGCTTTGACCGGAAAAATCCGAACAATCGTCGAAGGCTTAGGTGGGTTGGATTTAGGAAGACCTTATAATTCGGGAACATATTCCCTTTCCACCAACAACCGAATAGCATTTACTTCCGGAGGTCCGGAGCATCCGGCAGATTTGGCTATCTGGTCCGATGGGGAATCCCGTCAGCTAACCGCCGTCAATGATGATCTGTTTTCCTTCCGAAAAATCGGAAAAACCGAAGAGATCTGGTGGAAATCGAGTTTTGACGGGAAAAGAATTCAGGGATGGATTGTTACTCCTCCTGACTTTGACCCAAACAAAAAATACCCCTTCATTTTAGAGATTCATGGAGGGCCTTTTGCTATGTACGGGCCTTCCTTCGCCTATGAAATCCAATCTTATGCTGCTGCTGGCTATGTGGTACTTTACACCAACCCAAGAGGTAGTACCGGCTATGGTCAGGAATTTGGCAATGCCATCCATCACGATTATCCCAATCACGACTACGATGATCTGATGTCCGGAGTGGATGCTGTGATCGAAAAAGGCTATATCGATACGGATAATCTATTTGTCACCGGTGGCTCCGGGGGAGGAGTTTTGACTGCTTGGATTGTGGGGAAAACCGACCGCTTTAAAGCAGCTGTGGTAGCTAAGCCGGTGATTAATTGGACAAGTTTCGTGCTTCATGCTGACAATCCGGTATTCTTCTCAAAATATTGGTTTGGTGCGAAGCCATGGGAGGATATTGAAAATTACTGGCGAAGATCACCCCTTTCCTTGGTCGGAAATGTAACTACACCCACCATGCTATTGACCGGGGAAAATGACTACCGAACCCCTATCTCCGAATCCGAGCAGTACTATGCAGCGCTGAAGTTGCAAGATGTGGAATCGGCTATGGTTCGCATTCCCAATGCCTCTCATGGATTGGTGAATCGACCCAGTATGCTGATGAGTAAAAGTGCTGCTATTTTGAGTTGGTTCAATCATTATCGAGACTCAAAATGAGATTCTTACTCTTCTTCTGGTTCTTACCATTATTTGGTTTAGCCCAAGAGTCTGATAAGTCTATGATTCTTTCCCAACGAGAAGCATCCAATACCGCACTCAGAGCTTTTGATGAAGCTCTGAATGCTACCTTTCTGACAGATGATGTCCTGATCACGACGGGTGCAGGAACTTTGATCTCGGGAAAAAAGGAATTATTAGAGTATATCCAAGAAGCCTCTGGTCCCCGAATGTACTGGGTCCGGACTCCAGATGAGGTTATTGTCAATCCGGAAACGCAGCTCGCCTGGGAAACTGGTACCTGGAAAGGATTTGTAGAAGGATCGGAAGAAGCCGAAGTGGGTGGAAAATATTCCGCTCAATGGACTAAAAAATCTGGGACTTGGCTGATACAATCTCAATTATTTGTCACCCTACCTCGATGACCTTTTTGTATTTTAGGGAAATAAATGTAGGAAATTACTGATATTGAATCTCTTACCATAATAACTGATCATGATTAACCTGACTATAAACGGAAAAGAATATCCCGTGGAAGCCCCTGCAGGAATGCCACTCCTTTGGGTAATCCGTGAGCAATGTGAATTGACCGGAACCAAATTCGGTTGCGGAATAGCTCAATGCGGAGCCTGCACGGTCCATGTTGACGGGCAGCCAATCCGGTCTTGTATCACTCCTGCATCTTCTGTGGAAGGGAAAAACATTACGACTATCGAGGGCATTGCTCCTGATGAAAATACCTTACACATCGTTCAGCAGGCTTGGATCGAAGAGCAAACTCCCCAATGTGGCTACTGTCAATCTGGGCAAATCATGTCGGCCGTCGCCCTTCTGAACGAAAATCCCGCTCCATCCGACGAGGAAATCGAGCAGGCCATGTCCGGAAACATCTGCCGCTGCGGTATGTATGGCCGGATCAAATCGGCAATCAAGCGCGCCTCAACAGCACTCCAAGCCTCCACCTCTAATCCACAGTTGCAATGAAAAAGTGGACTAGAAGAGCCTTTATCGGCACAGGAATTTTAGCAAGTGGTGCACTTGTAATCGGAGTGGCAATCCGCCCGGGCAATCGTTCCTCAAAAGTGGCTGGTTTAATCGCCGAAGAGGGAGAAACGGTGATGAACATTTGGCTGAAAATATCCCCTGACAATACCGTCACAGCCATCATTCCTCATGCAGAAATGGGGCAAGGCGTGCACACTACCTTAGCGATGATGCTGGCCGACGAAATGGATGCCGATTGGTCCAAGGTGAAATTTATGGAGGCTCCTGCCGATAAGGAATATGCCAATTATGTGGTAGCCAAAGGTTTTATCGCCGGAAATAAGACTTTCCCCAAGTTTTTGGAAGGAACCATTGATGGGGTTTTCCTTACCGCAGTGAAATCCATGAATTTCCAAATCACGGGCGGCAGTGCATCCGTGAGGTTTACCGGTCAACAAGGAATGCGAATCGCAGGAGCTGCTGCCAAAGCTATGCTGCTCCAAGCTGCCGCGGATACTTGGAAAGTGCCAGTCGAAGAACTCAAAGCAGAGAAAAGTATCATTTCGCATCCTGCAAGCAATCAAAGCACAACCTTTGCCGAATTAGCTCAAGCAGCCGCCAAAGTTAAAGCTCCCAAGCAACCTCGATTGAAAACTCCCGAGGAATTTACCCTCATGGGAACTTCTCAGCCCAGATTGGATATACCAGCCAAAGTCACTGGCGCAGCCAAGTTTGGAATGGATGTGGTCCTTCCCAATATGAAATATGCCACGATCAAGGCTGCCCCAGTATTTGGAGCGAAGGTGAAAACCGTAAATACTTCTATCCCTTCAGACAGTGAAGGAGTGTTGAAAGTTCTTAACCTTGAGAATGCTGTTGCTGTAGTTGCTGAGGGTTATTGGCAGGCAAAAAGTGCCTTGGACCGTCTAAACATCGAATTTGAATCCACAGAAAATGAGGGAAAAAGCCAGGATGATATTTTCAATGGGTATCAAATGGCCATGGACAAAGCACTGGAAGAGGAAAGTATTGAAGAGCATTTTCGATCCGGAGATGCACCTACAGCCCTTTCCGAAGCGGAGACAATCGTCGAGGCGGAATACCAACTCCCCTTTTTGGCCCATGCCACTATGGAGCCGATGAACTGTACTGCATGGGTTCATAATGGGAAATGCGAAATCTGGTGCGGAAGCCAAAACCCCTTGGGTGCAAAAGCTGCCGTGGCTGAATTCTTGGACATTTCACCGGAGCAGGTCACCGTACATAATCAGCTTTTGGGAGGAGGTTTTGGAAGAAGGTCTGAGACAGATGTGATCAAGCAGGCAGTTGCAATAGCCAAGGAAGTCGATTTCCCAGTCAAATTGATCTGGTCACGGGAAGAAGACACGCAACACGATGTTTACCGCGAGGCCACGATCAGCCGTATGAAGGCCGGCTTGGACCAGTCTGGAAATCCGGTTGCTTATTCTCATCAGTTTTTGTTTAAGCATCATCCACCTGAAGCGGCAGATATCCCCTACACAGTTCCAAATCAATTAATCCAGTTTACGAGTCCCAGCTCTTTTGTACCTTGGGGAAATTGGCGAAGTGTGGACCATTCTGTACATGGATTTTTGACCGAATCCTTTATAGATGAACTCGCATTTGCAGCGAAGAAAGACCCTTTAGCATTTAGAAAAAACCTTACTCAGGACAAACCAAGATTTCAGAAAGTACTTAACCTGATTCAAGAAAAATCTGATTGGAATTCGCCTTTGCCTGCCAATTGGGGAAGAGGGATCGCCATTGCCCAATCCTTCGGCTCTATTGTAGCAGAAGTAGCCGAAGTGGAGGTGAATGTGGAAGGAAAGGTCAAAGTTCACCGAGTAGTCTGTGTGGCTGATGCCGGCTTTGCCATTCATCCGGATGGATTCAAAGCCCAGATGGAAAGCGGAATCATCTATGGATTGGCCGCAGCGATGAGCGGTGAAATCACGATTGAAAATGGCGCTGTAGCCCAGAGCAATTTCCATGATTATCAGGTCACCCGTATGAGTGATGCTCCCAGAATCGAAACCTACATTATCAATTCCGGAAATCCTCCCGGGGGTGCGGGCGAGCCGAGTACACCGGTGATTGCTCCTGCCGTCACGAATGCTATTTTCAATGCCACGGGAGTTCGGATCCGTCAATTGCCGATTTCAAAAACCGATTTGCGGGTTTCTATCCAGCAGACGACCTAAAGAAACATGATCTCTCTATTTCGAAAAATCCGCCAAAAACTCCTGTCCCAGAATGAGGCGACTCGGAATTTGGATTATTCCGCTGGCGAAATTGCCTCCGCGATGATTGGCAACAACAGTCCCTATAGGGACTCGATATGGGTAGAACAAACAATTTTGCAAAGTCCCTTCCCTGCCTTTAGGTACGGTATATAAATTTTCAACCATAGGCAATACCTACCCACAAATTCATATTCAAGTAGTCTTTGCCGTACAGAACCGCATTTCTCTTATTCAAGCACATTTGAAAGATGAGCTTTACAAATACATTACTGGGGTAATTCAAAATAATGAACACAAGGTTTTACAAATCAATGGAATGCCTGATCATATCCATATACTGATAGGGTTTAGGCCTACTTAAGCCTTATCTATTTTGATGAAAATGGTAAAAGAAGATTCTTCCAAATGGATTAATACTAAAGGGCTTGTCAAAGGAAAATTCTCTTGGCAATCCGGATACGGAGCTTTTTCGTACTCGAAAGATCAAATCCCTAGGGTAATGAGATATATCCAAAACCAAGAAAAGCATCATTCAAAAAAATCTCTTATCGAAGAATATGTAGAGCTTCTAAAGATTCATCAGGTAGAATATGATTCACGGTACATTTTCAAATCTATTGAATGAAAATATGCTGTACCTAAAGGCACAGCCTTTCGAATCCAAATCTTATATCTACCTACATAAAGTCCCTAAAGGGACAAGTCTCAAAACATGAATTTATGATCTCCCTATTCCGAAAAATCCGCCAAAAGCTACTCTTCAGAGATAAAGTGATTTATTTCGTGAAATGATCAGGTAGAAAAAATCTATAAGTTTCGAACTACAAAAAACCACTTACCAACACAAAAAATTTCCTTTGGAATTTCAGATAAAAAATGAATTTAGTATGTTCAGGAATGAAGAATCTCCTGATCCTCTTCTCCTTTTTCGTAATTTTTGAAATTAATGCTCAGGTTTATCTTTATCCTGACTCACTTCGTCAAGCACTCGGGAAGCTAGAGGAAAAAGATCAGGTATTGGATTTACTCCGAATTGGCTTTTACTATGCTCAGGAGAACACTGATTCTGCTTTACACTATGTCAATAAAGCAGAAAATATTGCCATCAAGTATCAAGACACTTTAGGTGAAATCATCACCTATCGAATCAAGGGGGTGGTGTTCTATGAGTCCAATCGACCCGACTCCACTATTTGGTACTACCGAAAAGGTCTCGCCCTTGCAGAAATAGCTAGTGAGGATCTTCAACTTGCCCATTTCGACAATAATATTGGAATGTATTATTGGAATAAAGGGCTCTTGACGGAGGCATTGGAACATTTCTATGAAGCCAAAAAAAGCTATGATCTAGAGGAAAGCCTCTATGATAAAGCCATGGTTTCTAACAATATCGGGCTGATTTACCAATCCCTCGGTGACTTTGACAAGGCATTAACATTTGGTACGGAAGCCCATGATCTCAGACGGGCTATTCCGGATAGCATAGATATTATGACCTCCCTCGGCAACCTTGCCTTTATTTATACTGAATTAGAAGAGTATGAAAAATCGGATTCGATCTTAAATGAAAGTCTCGCGATCTCTGATGCCTTGGACTATACCATCGAAGAATCCAAGGCTTACTCGGGATTGGCGACCAACTTGGAGCGACAGGGAAAATACCAAGAAGCTGAATCCCTATATTTAGAATCAATCAAGCTCTCCAAAGACTTTGTAAACCAATCTCATCTGATGAACCGCTATGCCGAGCTGGCAAGTCTTTATCTCAAGACAGGAAGATTCGAAGAAGCCGCTCAACTGGCAGACTTATCCCTTAAAATTTCTGATTCTTTACAAATTAGATCAGTTTTCTGATTTATCCCAAACCTGCATAGTCAACACTCCTATCTTCTTCGGATCCGGTAAATTCTCTTCAGCCAAAAGCTCTTCATTGAGTAAGCCTTGTAGCTGATCGATCCATGTGCTGCTATTTCGATAGTTTTTGACGAGCTTATCCCATTTTTTCTCATTCAATTCCGCTATTTCTTGAAGGGATTTTTGAGGCTCAGCAAAAGTTGAAAGGCCTAAATAAAAAAAGACAGCAAAAGCGATTCTAGGTAGTAATGATTTCATTTTTATTAGATTTTTTGTTCAGGTAGTAATTGAAAAAACGATGAGAAGAATATCTGCTCAGGAAATAGATTTTTTGACTAATGACTGAATCAAAAGTGAAAGAATAATCAGGTAAAATCAATCCCTAATCTTGGGGATATTTTATCACCATTTTATCCAAATCAATCTTAAGTATTTCATTTTTTGCTTCGGGAAATTTATGGGCTCGTTTGGGAGTTTTATTAATCCTTTCGTCCCAAATCATTCCCTTCTATACCTCGGGAGAGATAAATTATCAAGATTGAATCTGACAAATCATAAAAGATTAATAGTCAAAATCATGGGGCCAAAAACAGCTGATGATAAAATACTGATATGACTTCCATAAATAATTGCACTTATAATGTTTTACCTTAAAAAATTCCATAAAAGATTATTGCATTTACAAGGATGATTTGTATTTTAGAAAGAGAAAATAAAAACCAATTTACTTTTCTCAGCAGTAAAATTTTTGGCAAGGTAAGAATCAACTTATCAAACCCATTTCAGAGCTATTTTCTACGGCATTTCTCACAAGGGGATTTTGCTTTGCATTGGATGGATACAGGATCAGACCTCATGACAGGATAAGGTGAAAAGCACTTACCAAATTCACTTATTCTATCATCAGAGCTTTCAGAAAACAGAAAAACCAGGGACTTATTCCCCCTATGATTTCTACTTTCAAAATTTTCAATCTATTAACCTTTTAATATTTATTTTATGTCTACCCCAAAAAACACTTTCGATCCCAATGCAATGAACGTTGGGAAATATCTTGCCTATAGACTCCATCAGCTAGGTGTAGATCAATTATTTTCAGTTCCCGGAGATTATACCAGTGATCTTTTAGAAATCATTGATACTTACAAAACCCCAAAGGGTGATCGGTACCTTCATCGTATCGGTAATTGCAATGAACTCAATGCAGGCTATGCAGCGGATGGCTACTCCCGGGCTAATGGTCTTGGGGCAGTTGCCGTGACCACCGGTGTAGGTTCATTTTCTTTACTCAATGCCATCGGAGGCTCCTTTGTAGAAAGTGTCCCTGTCGTAGCGATCATCGGTACACTGAGCAATACCAAACTCATGGACGAGATCAATGCCGGCGAACTCTATCATCACAATGTCAGCACCGAAGACACCAATCGCACAGTCTACTCTCCTGTCACAGTAGCATTTGAACGGATATCAAACCCTCTGACGGCACCTTCGCAAATAGATGCTGCCATCATCGCATGTATCAGCAAAAGCAAGCCGGTGGCTATAGAAATCATGGAGGATTGCTACTACATGCCTTGTGCAAATCCCGAGGGAACGCTAAGCCCTGTTCCCAACTATGAGTCATTACCTGTACTTCAAGGTATGGCTGCGCAATCCACCCCAAATAAGTACGCAGCCCAAATCGTGCAGGCCATCGAAAAAGCAGCCGAAGCTGTCTATGCGAAGATATCAACAGAAAAGCCTATTCTTTGGATAGGAAAGGAAATCGCCACCAGAAAATTACAATCCAAATTTGCCGCTTTGCAACAGGCTATTGGGGCGCCTTATGTCACGTCTTTTTTGGGTAAAGCGGTAGTTTCAGAAGACAACCCCTGGTTTCTGGGAATGCATGATGCTGTATTCACCAGTAATTACACCAATTCCTTTTTGCAGCAATCCACGACAATCATTGGATTGGGAGTATGGAATACAGACCTGAATACATTTGGCTCCAAAAGCACTGAGACCGGAAATATTACCCCAGTCTTTGCTTCCCGGGATATGGTAAAAGACGGAGAAAATCTCTTCGTACAGGTCTCTCTAGAGCATGTGATGGATGCAGTGATAGCACTGGTCCAAAAAAACGGATATAAATCTAATTGGGAACAGCCAAACCCACCGGTGCTTCCCACCATTCCTGAACCAAAAAATTCCATTACCTACGATTCTTTCTTTGCCGTACTCGATCAGCATGTCAATGATAATCATCTGATCGTAGCAGATATCGGCCTTTCATCATTCGGAGGATCCTCTTCACTGAAAATCAATCGACAGGATGGATTTCTTGCCCAAAATATCTGGGCTTCCATCGGCTGGAGCGTACCGGCAGGTCTGGGAGCTTCCTTTAGAGAAGATGTCAGAACTTTCGTGATCGTGGGAGATGGAGCATTTAAGTTGACTTGCCAAGCGGTTTCAACCATGGTACAAGAAGGTCGAAACGCGGTAGTTTTTGTACTGAATAATAAGGTATATGGTGTAGAGCAAATGCTGCTAGATCCTGCCCCTTATAAAACCGGATCCTCGGCCCCCTTCGAAGAGGCAAATATTCTCCAAGAATGGGATTATGTGAGTCTGATGAAGGGTTTCTCAAACAATGCTGGCAATGCCAAAAGTGCTGTAGTCAATAGCGTGGGCGACTTACAATCCACCTTAGAAGATATCAGCTGCGATACAGCCTCCACCTATCTTGTAAGTATCAATCTAGATGAACGGGACTATCCTTCAGCTTGGAAGCTTTTTGTCAATAAATAAATCTCAAACTCTAATTTCTTTTTATCATGAGTACTAAAACAAAAAAAACAAGTCACTCCACTGATGTCCTAATTGTCGGAGCTGGCATGAGCGGACTTTTCGCAGCTTGGCGATTACTCAAGAAAAAACCAAAATCCAAAGTAATAATCCTAGAGAAAATGGGGCAGGTAGGCGGTCGACTTGAAACCACTTTTGTGGACATCAAAGGTCACGACGGAAAAACCTATCAGGTCCACGATGAAGAAGGTGGAATGCGCTTTGTCCCCAGAGGAAAAGGGATGGAACATTTATGGGGACTCATCGATGCAATCAATGAAGAAAACAAGGGTAATCCTGATGGACAACTAAATACGGTAGACTTTGTAATGGGAGATGACAACAACCGGTACTATGTACGGGGGAAGTCATTCTCTCAAGCTGAAGCCAAAAAAGGTAATCAAGCTATTTGGGCAACCTTATTCAATTTGGCTCCAAATGAGCAAGGCAAAGACCCCTCAGATATTCTGGAAGAAGCGATGAATGATATTCTGAGCCAAAACTGCACAAGCTTCCTTCCTCACCCGCTGAGTGGGCACACTTCAGAAATAACTGTACCTATAAAAATTTTGAAGGAAAGGCTATTCCAATCAATAAATGGGGCTTTTGGAGTATTCTTCGCAACTACGGACTCACTGAGGAATGTATTGAAATGCTGAGTCATGTAGTTGGATTTATGGGACCATTTCAGGATTATATCAATGCGGGGGAAGGACTTCAAATATTATTCGATTTTCCCAATCCTAAAAATGCCCATTTTCAAACGCTAGAAAGAGGATTTCAATCCCTTCCCAATGCCTTGTCTGCCTCGATCAAGAAGTCAGGTGGAAGCATTCATTTGAACGAAACTGTCAAATCAATCACCAAAACTGAAACAGGCTATACCATTGAGGCTGATCAAACTTACACCGCACCAAAGGTCATCCTTGCCATTCCAAAAAAACCAATGAAGGAATTGGCCAAATCCTCACCAGTTCTATCTTCCAATGAAAGTTTTATGAATGCAGTCAATAGCGTTCAGAACATGGAACTGACCAAGGTAGGGCTGTATTTCAAGGAGCGATGGTGGCATCAAGCCCAGAAAATCAACCTTACGAATGGGCCAAATTTCACAGACCTTCCGCTAGGCTCTGTTTATAGCTTTTCCCAGTTTCCTGCAGACCCGATTGCGGATAAGAATTATAACGGTCCTGCTGCTTTGACTCAATACACGGATTACATCCGAGGAAACTTTTGGAAGGAAATGCAAAATGTAGGAGAAAACTATCAATCTGAGGAATTCCCAGAGAACCCTCCCGGAACGACTGCCTGCTCAACAACCTTGGTCAATGAAATCATGCGGCAAATCAAATTACTATTCGGTCTGGATGAGGACGCCTATGTACCCATGCCGGTATTGACCACCTATCGGGTTTGGGGTCAGGCACCTTATGGCTTTGGTTATCATCAGTACAAGCTCAATGTCGATGATCTCAAAGACGTCTACCCCAATATTACCTCTCCTGCTGAAAACTTATTTGTATGTAATGAATCTTGGTCACCTGAGCAAGGCTGGGTAGAAGGAGCACTAATTATGAGTGATTACGTCCTTCAGCAGCAAGCTTTCGGACTGAATGCTTTTGCAAAGGATTCTTTTGCTACTTCAGTCAAATCATAAACTCTTCTTTACCATGCAAGCAAAAACAATCAAAGGAAATTCAACGGCCGAAATCAGTCAGGCACTTGAATCCTCGCTATCAGATGGGTTTAAGCCCACCCTGGCTATCGTATTCCTGTCAATTAAACAGGACAGGGAAGCCATTTGCAAATTACTGGAGCAAAAAGATATCAGTATTTTCGGCGCGACCACCGCAGGAGAATTTATAGACGGAGAAATTGGTGAGGAGTCCATCGTAATCATGCTTTTGGATATCAAGAAAGAATATTTTCAATGTGTCCACTTCGAGACGGGAGATGAAAATATTCTAGATGTAGCCCGAAAAACCGGAGAATTGGGTTTGAACACCTTTAAAAACCCGGCTTTCATCATTGCTTCAGGAGGGATCAGCACAGATGGAGAGATGATCATCAAAGGTATTGAAGAAGCTGTCGGTCCAGAGGTCACCATCTTTGGTGGAATGGCCGGAGATGATTTCACCATGACTGGGACTTATGCATTTACTAATGGCCATTACAACATCACCGGGATCGTAGCGCTAATTCTCGATGAGGATAAAATATCCATTGCGGGTTTGGCGACCAGCGGCTGGCAACCTGTAGGGACCGTACGAACGATTACCAAAAGTGAGGGAAATACGGTTTACACCATCGATGACGAACCTGCACTGGATGTGGTCATCAAGTATATGGGCGTCAATAAAAACATCGATGAATGGAAAGAGGTCATCGTCAATGTAGGTTCAGAATTCCCGATGCAAATCCAACGGGAAGGAACAGAGCCTGTCATTAGAGCCCCGCTATTTGCGAATAAAAATGATCGCTCTTTAGTATGCGCAGGAAGTGTCCCACAAGGCTCCAAAATCCGCTTTTCTCTCGCTCCTGATTTTAATGTCATCGAGAAAGTAGTGGAAGAATGCGAGACTGTGAAAAAAAATGAACTTCCGAAGGCTGATGCTTTGATTATGTTTTCGTGCAAGGCTAGACACCTTTCTCTTGGCCCAATGGTCAGCGACGAAATTGACCAGGTAAAAAATGTCTGGGACGCTCCTTTAGCCGGATTTTTCAGCTACGGCGAGATGGGTAAGTCAACCAAGGGCAAACACGAATTTCATAACAATACCTGTTCGCTTGTCGCATTATCAGAAAAATAACTTTACCCAGAGGGAAAAAGAGGTTATTCCCTTCCAGGACTGCCTCTTTTTTCTCTAGTATGATTTTATGAATAAAAATATTCAGACAATTCTGGACTTAATCTCCAAGTCAGAAAAGCTCACCGAAGAAGAAAAGGAGCAATTGAGCCGTTCGGCCAAGGGCATCGAAAGGGATTTGAGCATTGTAGAGTTTAAGCTTGATCGCTCAGAAAAGATGCGAAGGACTACCTCTATACTTTTAGAGGAAACTATCGAGGAACTGGATAAAAAAAGGCAAGCTGTAGAAGAGCTTGCCTTGATCTCTTCCAGGCAGGCATCGCTAGAGCGAATCAGGGCTGAGATTGCATCAATGCGCAAGGCAGAAGATTTGGAAGAAATCTCACCCCTTATCTGGCAAGAATTGTCCAAACTTCAAGTCCCCTATATTCGGTGCGGAATCTTCATAGTGGAAGAAGAAAATGACTTAATGCATGTCTTTCTAAACACCCAAAACCAACAATCCATTGCTGCATTACATATTCCTTTCGAAGCGACAAAACTCACGCAGACTGTTCATTTCTATTGGAAAAAGCAAAATCGGCATCTGGAAAAGTGGAGCGAAAATGATTTCCGAAATTGGGTCGAGAGCTTAAGCAAAAAAGGGTTTATTTCTTCCCAAGAAGAATATGTGGGTGGATCTATTCCTGAGCAACTTATTTTACAGTTTTTCCCATTCAAGCAAGGAATGCTTTACATCGGAAATTCGGAGCCTCTTACCACTGAAAATGAAGAGCTCTGCCAAACGCTGGCAGGGAATTTTTCGGTAGCCTATGATCGCTACGAAGATTTCACAAAGCTGGAGATTGCCAAGAAAAATGTAGAAATCGCACTGAAGGACCTTCGCACAACCCAAGATCAATTGGTCCAACAAGAAAAACTTGCTTCTCTCGGTCAACTCACTGCTGGCATCGCGCATGAGATCAAAAACCCACTAAATTTTGTCAATAATTTTTCTGATCTCAGCATCGAAATGGTCACTGAGGTTTTGGAAGAGGTCAGTGAAGCCAAAGTTTACAGCAGCAGTCCTCAATTGAAAGAACGGTTTGAAGAAATGACTGATCTCCTTCATACCATCGAAATCAACCTGAAAAAAATCCATGAGCATGGCACTAGGGCCAATGATATTGTGACTTCGATGCTTCAGCACTCGAGAGGTGGATCTGGCGAAACCAAAGAAGTTGATTTGAATGAATTACTAGCTGAATTTTCAAACCTAGCCTACCACGGGATGCGAGCTGGAAAAGACCCCATTAATCTTGACCTAAACCTTGATTTGGCACCAAATCTACCTATGGTATCGCTTATCAAGGAAGACTTCTCCCGGGTCATCATTAATCTCTGCACCAATGCCTTTGATGCCTTAAGAGTACAGGCTCAGAAGCAGATTTCTGACTATAAGCCTAGCTTAACCATTAGGACACGATCCGAGGATAAAGCCGTTTACCTAGAAATTGAAGACAACGGTCCTGGAATACCGGAAGAAATCTTAGACAAGATACTCCAGCCCTTTTTTACCACGAAAAAAGGTACGGAGGGAACCGGGCTGGGGCTGAGTATCACTAATGACATTATAAAGGCGCATGGGGGAACTCTTGCCGTCGAGACAAAACCTAGGAAGACCGTTTTTCAAATTAAATTAAATATTTAATCAATGTTGAAAATCTTTAATAGAATCCGACAAAAACTTTTAAGGGAAAATAAAATTGGCTCTTACCTCAAGTACGCCATCGGCGAAATCCTGCTGGTAGTAATAGGGATTTTGATTGCCCTTCAGGTCAATAATTGGAATGAAGAAAGGAAAAATAAGCAGGATATATTGACGATTTTTTCAGATATCCAAGAAGATCTCCTGAACGATATACAGGAGTTTGATTTGGCCCTTAAGTGGTACCAAAAATTGGATTCAATCACTGATCACATTATCAGTGGAAAACTGACAAAAGAGGATTTTCTGAACAATCAAGATCGAGAATTATTCCAACCGGGATTGAGTTATTACGGGATCCTACAAAGCGATCAATCCTATCAATTTCTACTTAACTCCCAGGATAAAATCCCTTTGGAATACAAGGAAATCATGAAAAGCCTAAGTTCTCTCTATGAAGAGGATCAATACTTTTTAAACTGCCTTTTTGATTGAAATAACCCCATTTAGAATACCCCTTTTTTTAAGAGTGAGATAGGAGAATTCTACACACATTTTATTATTCCGATAAAGGATTTTTTTGAACTCTATAGAGGAAACTGAATTATACTATTCTTTAGTTAATCAGCTGTATTTGAAAAGCAAAATCACTGCTATTTTAGTCTTTATAAAAGTAAATAAATAATATCTGAAATAAGAAAAGTTTTATTTATCTTGAAAAACAACAACAATTTTTAATTTTTATCATGTTCCAACATAAATTCCTTCAACAAGGAAGAGCGGCTCTCAATCTTCCTGTGCGACCGCTAATTTCATCCACTCGTGATCCGTTGGATTTAGAACTGAAAGTCATCTATGGCGAGCTACCTGACGACATCACAGGTCACGTTTTTATCAATTCCTCCAGTGGCTCTGTAAACTCTCCCTATCCCTATCCTGAAAAAAATCCAGATGGTAGCAGAAATAAAGAATATGGCTCTCCAATTCTGCTTGGCGGAGGATTTGTAATGAGATATGATTTTGACCAAGCAGGAAAAGCTTTCCTAAAGGCGAGGCTTCTAAAACCACCCGCTTATTATGCTGATGAAGCGACTAAAGAAGGAAGCCATCCCCACTATCCAAAATGGAAACAAAGCATCAGTGGTTTTAAGAATCTTGGAATAACCCGACTATCATTTTGGCTTGGCTGCAGTGATTTGTTGTCCACAGCGATTACTCCGATCCGATACGGAAATGATAAAAAAGACAGATTGGTCGCGACAACAGATGTGGGGAGACCTTATGAATTTGATCCCAAAACACTGCAGATCAAAACCCCTATCGGTTACCTGAAGGAATATATCAATGGCGTCCCCGGGATTGTTCCATGGCCATTCCCAGTTTTGCAGACTACTGCGCATCCTGCCTTTGACCCTGTGACCAAGGAACTTTTTTCTGTGAACTATACCAAGTCCACATCTTTACAACTCAAAGAATCCAATTTGTGGCCAACCCTCCACTTGCATCATGATAAAATAGAAAAGGAATTAGAGGAAAAAGTAAAAAGCTGGAAGACGATAACCGACAAAAATGAGGCTCGTGAAAAGCTAAATGAATATTTTCAGAATGTACACCAAAACCGACCGACTCATGAAAGTAAGTTTCAAAGGTTCTTCCGAAAATTAAAACACACATTTACCAAAGTATTGGGAGACATTTTTTCCTTTTTCGGAGTCCCCGAAAATGAATTTTCTGTCAAGGATGAAGTATATCTTCATTGCTTTGATGGATCCCCCTCTTTAAAGTCTTGGAGGATGGTCGATGAAAAAGGAGAAAATTTAAAAATCACACAATGTTGCCATCAAACAACCCTTTCTGAGGACTACTTTGTATTTATTGATGCCGCTTTCAAACTTTCATTGGATGTGATGTTCAACAATCCATTTCCTCATAATCCGGAAATTGATAACTATATCCGAAAAGTCACCTCTGTACCTCAAGAGCCTTATACTTATCTGTATATCGTAGCCAGAAAGGACTTAAATCCCGCTTCAAAAACCGTAGTAGCCAAGCAAATAAAGCTTGAACCCGAATTCATACATTGCTATCTAAATTATAAAAATCCGAATGGGAAACTAACCCTGTACGGAGCAAGCAATAGTGCCGCATGTCTGGCAGAATGGGTAAGACCTTTCGACAAATTAGTGGATGGATCTGATATAGAACCAGGCACAGCCGGGATCATCTCTGCGGGAGTCATGGATATAGGAAGGATCAGCAAATATGAAATTGATGGTGAAAAAGGGAATCTTTTATCCGAAAGCATCTTAGATGCAACAGGAAATCTAGACAAGCCTGAAGACTTGGGTGCCCACACTTGGGGCGTAGGTATCTATACATTTAGAGATATAATTTCCGGGAGTATTCCCAGTAATGAAATCACAGATATCTTCTTCCAATGCTACGGACTGGAACCTAGAAGATTAACCGAATTCATCTACGAGCTTTACAAGGAATATCCGAATAGAAAAATCCCCGCAGAAAAGGTCAAGCAACTTTCTGAAGAGGGAATCCCACATCAAGTAGTGCGGCTGAATGCCCAAAGCTTTGAGTTGGAGGACTATTTTCAATTCCCTAAGGGATATGAAATTAGATCCCTTCAGTTTACCCATAGAAAAGGAAGTGTAAATCCGAGGCCGGGGATTGACGGATACATTACTGTCCTGATGATCAATGAGGACGAATTAGATGGTGTAAAAAACTTCTTCAGAGAAGTATGGATTTTCGATGCTGCAAATCTTAAACAGGGGCCGAAAGCGGTGCTCTCACACCCTGACCTGAATTATGCATTCACCTTGCACTCGGTTTGGACAGATTCGCTAGAATCAAATGATGAAGATCCCTACACCGTTCCGGTGAAAGAAGATTACCAATATATGATTGATAAAATCTGGTTAGACAAACATAAAATCCAAGATTTCTTCGAGAAAGAAATTTACCCGCATTTCAATTAAAGGCAGGAAGTCTAGAAAAAATATTAATTTCCAAATTAGTTTCTTTTGAATCTAAAGCATTGTATAACAACTACTTGTATCGATTAATAGGAGATGAACATAGGTGAATACTTATTAAAAAATAAGCTTTATGAGGACATTGAAACTTCTGTTTATGAAGCCGTGCACCACAAAACAGGAGTTAAAGTCATCATAAAGGTTCATTCGGATGACTTTCCATCTCCTCATAAAATAGAGCGAGTAAAAGATGAATTTAAGATCGGTGAGAATATTTCTGGTGATGGTTTGGCCAAATATCTGGAGCTCATTCGGATCGGCAATGGGTTTGCGATCGTTCAGGAGTTTTTTGCAGGAACGTCACTTGATAATTTTTTAAAAAACAACAATCGCTTATCAATAGAAGAATTCTTAAAAATCGCTCCAAAAATAACCCATGCTGTTGGGGAAATGCATCGGCAAAAAATCGTTCATCGAGACATAAGCTCTGATAATATTCTGGTAGCAAAGGATTTCTCCAGTATTCGACTCATCGATTTTGGAGTGTCCGCTACATTCTTAAAAATAAGTTCAGAAAAAATTGCCGGTGGTAAAATTCATTACCTATCTCCGGAGCAAACAGGTCGAATTAATAGATTAACAGATTATCGAACTGATTTCTATTCTTTAGGGGTATTATTCTACCGTTTACTTTCCGGGTTTTTCCCATTTGACGGTGAGGATTCTTATCAGATTATCCATAAACATATTGCATCTCCCCCTCCCCCATTCAAAAACTATCTATCCAATATTCCTTCGGTATTGGAGAAAATCATATTTAAGCTCTTATCGAAATCTGCCGATGATCGATATCAGTCAGCAAAAGGGCTTGAAAAGGATTTAATGAAATGTGCAGAGCTTTATGATGAATTAGGCGAAATACCCGAATTCAAACTAGCTGAATACGACTTCTCCACCATTTTCAGGATGCCTAGGCAGCTATTTGGTAGAGAGAAGGAACTGAAAGAATTAATGGACTATTGGGAGAATTCTTTAAACAAGAAGGAAACTCAGTTACTCTTGGTAAACGGGAGTCCAGGAATCGGGAAATCAGCTTTAATTCAGGAACTGAAAAAACCTGTACTGGAGCAAAATGGCTTTTTCCTTCATGGTAAATTTGAGCTCTTAAATCAGCCCATTCCATACAGTGGATTGATTCAGGCCTTTGAAAGCCTCCTTTCTCAATTATTGAGCGAGCATAAAAAAGCATTGTCTTTTTGGAAAGACCGCCTAATCAATGCCTTGGGACAGAACGGAAAACTCCTGACCGATGTATTTCCAACTTTAGAAAAAATAATCGGGCCACAAGCCGAAATTGAATCCCTAAGCCCATTAGAGTCTCAAAACAGATTCGAATATGTTTTTGCGGAATTTATCAAGGTTTTCACCTCCCAGCCCTACCCAATCACCTTATTTTTGGATGATTTACAATGGATAGACCTGGCTAGCTTGAACTTACTTTCGCAGCTTCTCAAGAATAATCAAAATCAAGCCTTCTTTATAGTAGGGGCTTTTAGAGATACTGAGGTAAGCATTAATCATCCTTTGAGGAGGATGTTTGAGGATTTGAAAAAATCTGGAATTACTATTAACCAGCTGGAACTGGGGCTCTTGCCGATCGATGAGATCAACAAGATTTTGGCTTACTGCCTTATGAGGAATAACGCTGAAGTAGTAGAGTTTGCGAAACAAATCCATGAAAAGACCAGTGGAAACCCATTTTATGTACATCGCTTTATTGAAAGTTTGCATGAAAAGGGATTGATTTATTCTGATCCTAAAAAGGGGAGATGGGAATGGAATGAAGCCGAAATAGCAATAGAAAGTGCAACTGAAAACGTGGTGGATTTCCTGATGAAGCAAATGGAAAAACTGCCGGAAAATGTGAGGCACTACCTAGGTACTGGTGCAGCTATCGGTAATCATTTTTCTGGTTCAGAATTAGCAGGTTTAAATGGTCTTAAAGAATCAACCTTAAGAGAAGATCTTTCACCTGCATTGAATGACTCTTTTTTATTCTTTGACGGTACCAACTATTTTTTTGTACATGATCGAATTCAACAAGCAGCCTATTTATTTCTTAAAAATAAGGAACAAGTACACTTAGAGATTGGAGAGTTCTTTAAAGAATACTTGGACAGAGGAAAAGAAGATTGGGTCTTTCGTGTCACAAATCAATTGAACCGTGCCAAATCTTTAATCACCGATCCTGAAAGTCAAATAGAACTTGCTAAGTATAACTATGAAGCAGGAATCAAAGCTCGGGATGCTGTGGC
Organism: Algoriphagus marincola HL-49; assembly: GCA_001314815.1. GTDB lineage: Bacteria > Bacteroidota > Bacteroidia > Cytophagales > Cyclobacteriaceae > Algoriphagus > Algoriphagus marincola_A. The sequence goes on along the minus strand of LJXT01000035.1, from coordinate 4,988 downwards.
CTTTGATGAATCATTGAAGCTACTAAATCTGGCCAGTGCCTTACTCCAAGACAAAAAACCCTGGGTCAATCAGTATGATTTAATCTGGAATATTTCCTTTGCCCAAATTGAGGTTGAGTTTATCGCCGGAGATCAGAATAAAGCCCTTAATCTGGCAAATGAGGTTTTGGGCTACGCTAATTCCAATTTTGAGAAAGCTTTGATTTACAATCAGCTTATTATTTTCTCCACCATGAAGATCCAATTCCAAGAAGCATTGGATTTTGGAAGAAAAGGCCTGGAACTGATTGGATTAACGACGCCTCCGGACAGCGAACTGGAAGCGGCAATCGGACAGGGTTTTGGAACCATTATTTCCTTGATGCAGGGCAAAAAACCACTTGATCTCCTCAAAAATCGAACTCTCTCCGAAGATGAAATTTCCAGTATCAAAATAAAGCTGATCGTCAACATGCTTTCACCTGCTTTTCTGGGTGGGCAAAGTAATTTGTGGACCTACTTGGTCTTGGCAAGCACCGCAAATTCCATAGAAAATGGTAACGTAGCCGAGAGCTGTACTGCCTTTAGCTCTTACGGTATTCTATGTGGGATGGCTTTCAATGACTATCAACAGGGATTTGATTTTGGAGATTTATCTTACCAGCTTTCCATCGACCTGAAAAGTCTTAGACAGCGAAGCAATACCTGTTTTGTACTTGGTGCTTTTCTGAACATTTATGCGAGGCATGCGAAAGAAGGCTTCAGGTATTTAAAAGAAGGCTTATCCTCGGGACTTCAATCGGGTGAGCTTCAATTTGCAGGATATAATATTTCAGGTCTTGGGCAGGTGACTACTACTTCAGGAAGTTCTTTGTCTGTCTTGGATGAGCGGATGTATGAGGGATTACAGATTGCAGAAAAAACCAAAAATCAGTTTGTAAAAAGCACCATTCTCGTTTTTTATCAATTGATACACGACTTGGGAGGCCCTTCTTCACTCAAAGAATTTGAATCTGAAGAGAATATTTACGCACTTTTAGAAAAAGAGCAAAACTATTTTGGAAGGTTTTATTTCTCCCTCTACAAAGGATTTTCATCCTATCTATTGGGAGATGCCAAAGGGGCATACGAACATTTGGCAAATGCCAAAAACTACCTTTCTGCCGTCCCCGGTTCGGTGGTTTTGGCAGATTATTACATCTACCTTCCACTTATTGCTTTAGAGTTGATTGACCTCTCCAATCCTGAGGAAGATCTACAAAACTCCATTGAAGAATCGATCACTATTTTAGAAAAATGGAACTCTTCAATTCCTGACAACTTTCAGTTTCGAATTGATCTCATCAAAGCAATCAAAAAGGATAAAGAAGGTCATGTATTAGAAGCATTGGAACTGTATGATGCAGCAATTGACCAGGCTACAAAGCAGGAAATGCTGCCTCTAAAGGCGATAGCCCTTGAAAAAGCCGGAATCATGATGCTAAATCATGGGAAAAGCAGAATTGGCGAAGTTTACCTGAAGGACGCCTATTTGACTTATCTCGAATATGGAGCAATCAATAAGGTAAACCAGTTGCAGGAAATCTACCCTACACTCTTTCAAAAAGGCCAAAAACAAAAGAGTTTGACGATAAGTGAAACAACACGGACTATTCAATCCCTTGAAATGTTCGATTCCCAGACACTTATCAAGGCTTCTTCAGCTATCTCCCAAGAGGTGACTCTGAAAGGTGTACTTAGCAAAATGATGGAAGTGGTGCTTGAAAATGCAGGTGCCGAAAGAGGCTATTTCATTATGCATTCGGATGATTCCTGGAAAATTGAAGCTGAAGGCATCGTCAATCCAAGGTCATACAAACTATTACAAGGCGTTCCTTATCCCTCAAATGCCATAAAATTGCCAGAGGAGATTATCAATTATGTGCTGAATAGCCATAAATCTTTGTTGCTCGAAGATGCACAAAACCATCCTGAATTTGGGGTAACACCCTACTTAGACTCAGCCAAGGTAAAATCCATTTTGTGCCTTCCAGTCATTCATCAAGGGATGCTTTTGGCGATTTTATATTTAGAAAACTCTCTTTCGATTGGAGCTTTTACAGTTTCTCATAAAGAATTACTTCAGACCCTCTCCACTCAAATCGCCATCTCTATATCCAACGCCCAGCTGTATGATAATTTGGAAAGGAAAGTACATCAGCGAACTGCCGAACTACAGCTACAAAAGGAGGACTTAGAGCAGACCTTAAAAGATCTTAGAAAGACTCAGAGACAACTTGTCAATTCTGAAAAAATGGCCTCTATGGGGGAACTAGCTTCAGGAATTGCTCATGAGATACAAAACCCACTAAATTTTGTAAACAATTTCACGGAGGTCAGCGATGAGTTGATTGATGAGATTCTTGCTGAGTACGGAAAAAGCCTAGAAAACCGGGATGAGAAAATTATCCAAGAATTACTTTCTGATGTAAAATCCAATTTTGAGAGAATCAGAAAGCACGGTCTGCAAGCTGATGCAATCGTAAAAAATATGCTTGAGCACAGCAAGCAAGGTCAGGGTAAAAATGAACCTACAGATTTAAATGCATTAGCAAATGGATCTTTGAGGATATCATATCATAGCTTTTTGGCAAAGTATAAAAACATAATCTCCAAAGACGTGGAGATTGAGATGGATATCTCCACTGATATGAATCTGCCCAAGGTCAATGTAATCCCACAGGAAATAGGAAAAGTGATTTTTAACCTCTTGAATAATGGGTTTTACGCCGTTTTGGACAGATCAACAAAAGAAAACAGCGCGGAGTTTAAACCACTTGTCAAAATCACCACATCCTTGGCAAAAGATCCGGTTTCAGGACCCCAGGCCGTTATTTCTGTTATTGACAATGGCATTGGAATACCCGAGTCCATTAAGGAGAAAATCTTCCAACCATTTTTCACCACAAAGCCTACCGGCTCTGGGACAGGTTTGGGTTTATCTCTAGCCTATGAAATTATTCAAGCACATGGTGGACAGCTTTTATTAGAAAGTAAAGAAAGGGAAGGCTCTACCTTTAGAATTGTACTACCCGTAAGTACCAATTAAAAAAAAGGAAATGAAATAGGATTTTCCCCAAAACGACCAGCTATGAGACCTTTTCATTCAGCCAGAAATATCTTGAGTCATTTGTATTAAAAAGTTTATTTATATTTATACGTAGGAAAATTTTTATACGTATAATGAAAACAAAACTTACACTTAGTATCGATAAGGAAATCATAGAAAAAAGTCGGAAAATAGCTCAAAACAAGCAGCAAAGTCTTTCATTTTTGATTGAAGAACTCCTGAATAAGGAAATCGAAAAAGACAAAGAAAAGCAACTTGCTTTAATTGGGGAGCTACGAGGAATTGCTGGAAGGGCTCCTGAGAACACAGATTGGAAAAAAGTAATCCGAGAATCGGCAGGAGAAAAGTATGAAAAATAGAGCTTTCATCGATACTAATATTTTTCTTGATTTGATTTTAGATCGAGGCGATTTCGGAAGTAGAGTTCAAAAATTTTTAGAATCCAGTGCCAACCGACAAGTCAAACTATTCACCTCCGTTTCTTGTATTCAGACTATTATCTACGTCCTTCAAAAATCAAATATCTCTCCCAAAGTGATTAGAGAAACGATAGCTAAAATCAATCTATTGGTCCATTTAACCCAAACAAATTCAGAAGATATCGAGCGAGCTATTCAATCGGAATTTAAGGATTTGGAGGATGCAATCCTTTATCAAACTGCTATTTCGAACCAATGCGCTTATTTTATTACAAGAAACATTAAGGACTTCCCTAAAAATTTTGACAAAATAAGCGTGCTACTACCCGAAAAATTTTAAATCAAACTCATCGGAACTAAAAATAAAATAAACCATGGGACTATTCTGGAACCTTATCCAACAAAGTCAAATCTCCAGTCACAGCTCAAGAGCCTCCACTTTGGAAGCTAGAGTGACCTACCTGGAAAGTGAATTGCGCAAGACGCAAGAACTACTGATCAAAACACTGAAAGTACTGGAGGAGGAAAGTGGAAAAGATATCAATGGAGATGGAAAAGTCGGATAGCTAAACCCCAATATGAAACTTCAGAATAGGACTTTTATCATAACTGGTGCTACGAGTGGCATGGGGCGTGCTATGGCCTTAGAGTTTTCTAGGGAAGGAGCAAAACTTATTCTGAGCGGACGTAATGAGGAGGCTGCAGAGGAATTATTAAGTCTTTTGCAAACCGAAGCTTATTTCTTAGCAGGCGATGTCAGTGATCCGGGCTATAATCAAAGACTCGTTGAATTGGCTTTGGAAAAATTCGGGCAATTGGATGGCTTGCTCACAAATGCGGGGATGCTGGGTCTTGGATCAATTACGGATTTACCGTTGGAAACATGGACTCAAACCTTTAATGTCAATTTGACCTCAGTTTTTCACCTGCTAAAAGCATCCCTTCCACACCTTCAAAAAAGCCCCAATGCCTCGGTGGTAATCAACTCATCCATTGCCGCTTTCAAATCCTTTCCCAATCATCCAGCTTACTGTGCATCCAAAGCAGGATTGGTAGCTTTAGCCAAACAGGCAGCGGTTGATTACGCTCCCCATGTCCGAATCAATTGCATTTGCCCCGGACCTGTCGACACACCCTTTATTCATGCATCAGCTGTTGCCTTTCCCGATCCGGCAAAAGCGGTGGAAAATGCGGGCAGAAATACTTTGGTCCAGCGTTTAGGGGAACCTGAAGACATTGCCAAATTAGCATTGTTCCTAGCTTCGGATGATGCCTCTTGGATTACGGGATCCGTCTATACGATTGATGGAGGGATTATGGCTAGAGGGTAAAGTTGTACCTTCCTTTAACAAAATCGCACATGCCTACGGCATTCTCTAAGCTGTATCGATCATTTTTTCCAGCCATTGAAATGGCTGGCTAAAACATCAACCATGCCTGTCTGTCCGAACAGGCAGGCCTACGGCATTTTGAAAAAACAA
>LJXT01000034.1 GCA_001314815.1 Algoriphagus marincola HL-49 | reverse complement strand
ACCCGATACGAGCACTTCAAAAGCCTGCTGGATTACTACCTGAAAAAACCCTGTCGTAGCGGAGTCCCCGGGGCCCTGCTTAGGGAATTGTAGCAACAATAGACATATTTTAAAACTACTCTTTTTTTATCACCAAACAGTGCAAGATTAAGTCATGCCACCCTTGTTTTCTTTTAGTGAATCCGACAGCAATTATTCCAAGTCCTAAAGGAATTGCTACAATTGTTCCAACTAAAATCCTTAATGCGGCTTTAGTGGAATTCAACCTAGTACCATCCTCGTTTATTACCTTTAGGTTTAATACTCTTTTCCCTAAAGTTGCTTGGTGAGTTGACCCTTCTGTTATTCCATAATAAACCATCCATATCAGCAATAATTGGATGAAATCAAGAAAGGCAAAAAGGGATGAATTTTCGAATTTATCTTGAAATACCCATCCGAATATCGATGAAGGTATCCATAAAATTAAAGTATCAATTATGCCTGAAAAAAAACGCAACCAAAATCCAGCATAATTTGTATGGTCCAATTTCAAACCTTGATTACCCATTGACTAATTACTTATTTTAAATTTTACTTCTCTTTTAAAGATGTGTTTTTATATCAGGATTTAATTTTGTGCCATTAAAGCTGAAGCTAATCACTAGTTCTCTTCATTTGCCACAAGGGTTTGGTTATGTACAATTTCCCGAAGGGCAATAGGCGTCGTTTCGTTGTAATAGACAGTTTTACTTATTCTTATCGATCTGAGATTTAATTCTTTAAATTAGCACAAAAATCAGGCAATCAAACCTAACTGCCTCTGGCAGATCAAATAAAGAACTGCCTCAGCACCGGGCAAGGAAAAAATATTAGAAAATGAACTTTTTATTATTGACGGAAGCCATTGTATATGCTGTATTTATTTTTTCGTCAATTAGTTGTCCATTCTAACCCTCTTTTATCATCCGCGCTATCATTTTGTAAGCTGACTCACATGCTCCTTGTACCATGGCTTGGTTGTCCTCAGATAGTGCTTCTCCTGCAAAATAGACTTTATCCATCAATGGTTGTGAAACCATATTAACAATTTCGCTTTTGTTTCCGTCAAACGAATAGGAATAAGCCCCTTGAATGTATGGTTCTTTTGACCAATTTTGGATAATGTGCTTCTTATAATGGGTTGTTGCCTTCCCCTCGAATATTTCATCCAACTCAGATAAAAACTTCGAGATAATTTCTTGTTCATTTAGTTTTGTGTAAGCTGATGCTTTTTCATTGATGGCAAAAAGACCCAGTATATTTTTATCAGAGTCCTTTTTGAAAGCAGCATCATAGACAAATTTATTCTCCTCGGTGAGAGCCTTGAAAATATTTCCATAGGACAAAATATCAGGATAGAACTTTTCATTGAACTCTATGAATATTTTTATCCCATCGCCCACGTAGACTTTGCCAATTGCTTCCCTTTTTGCTTGTGGCATTTCGGGTTGAAATGTTATTTGTTCATTTTGAAGCATTTTGATTGGAACGGTGACAAGAATCTTGTCAGCCTCATACGATTCGTTATCAGCAGTTTTGGTAATTACTTTGTCTTCTTCATAGTTAATCTCAAGTACAGGTTTGTTAAGAACAACACTATCAGTTATTTCAGGCACGATATTTTGCTCAAAAAAGTCAAACCATGTAGAACGCTTGAACTTCCACTCACTGTATAGATTTTTGATGTAGTTGTGCGACTTTAACTTTCCGTTTTTCCACGTTTTAATCGTTTGTGGATTGTAATCGATGGTTTCAAACACGCTCTGATCAATTGACTTATTTGCTATTTCGCCTAAAATCTTGGGATCTACATGAATCCATTCGGCACCCAAGTCTAAGGGAAAGTTGGCAAAATTTTCTGCTTTCTTTAGTCTGCCACCATAAACAGATGACGCTTCCAGAATTTTGAATTCGATACCATTTTGTTTTAGTAAATACCCAGCATACATGCCCGCAGCTCCTGCACCTATAATGATGACATTACCTTTAAAAGAACTATCCAAATTGGGGAAAATAAGAGATTCCGTGCCGCATGATTGCAGGAGTACGGAAGAAAGAAGTGGTAAACTGACACCCATTAGAAGACTTCTTTCTATGAATTCTTGCCTTGTCATATATTCCTGTTTTTTTTGGAGTTAAAATATTCGATATGCCAAGCCCTGGTATAGATCATTATTTTTTAAATCGCCACCTTTTGCAATATTATTAAGACCTTGGCTGTATCTTAAACCTATTTCCCAATCCTAAGCCAGCTTGTAACCTAAGCCAACGTTTATAGAAAAGTCAAAGGTTTCAAAGTTTTCAAGTTTGAGTTCAACAGGAACGGATTTAGCGGTATTAACAGTAAGTAGTTCGAGTTGAGGACCGAGTTCATAATATAATTAACTTCGTTCCATTTCAACATGACAAGAATATGAACGTAAGAAATTTTATTTCTACCACTTTTTTCAGAATTTTCTCCCTGAAGCGACCAAATTATTTCGGGTTGAAGCATAAGTTGTATTGAAATCTTACAGGAAGCATATACTCCAAAAGAATAACCAACTTTACGGTCACTTTCTGGTAGGTACTTTTGTTAGGGCGTTTTTTTTGTCAGGGTTTCTTTTCAAGTTTGTAAGTCATAAGTTTTCCATTTGTCACACTTGCAATATTGCCAACATTTTTCTTGTAATAGTTTAGGTATTCCGTCAGTTTAGTTTTGTCTCTATTTTGAAGTTGGGTTGCTTTAATTTCTAGTAAATTTCTGTACTTCTTCTCTGGTGTTTTAAGTTTGGCTTTTATACTCGTAATTTCATATTTCCAAGCGTTGTCAGTACTTGTCCAAGTCATTCCAACTTTAAAGTCGTTAGGGATTTCAACACTTTCTGTATTGGACTTTTCGTCGTAATAATAAACTATCTCATTTTCAGTTCTAAAGTACGTGGTGTCATTTTTACCCCAAGAGTATTGGATTAGTCTTACACTATATTCTTTTCCACCGAGTAGTTTTTTTTCTTTAAGGTCTATGTTTTTCACAAAGCTTTCAGTGTCGGTGTACTTAAAAGTAACTTCTTCGCTTAATTCCATTGGGAAATAAGCATTGTCCTTTAAAGACACCTGAGTCATACTTGTCAAAATACCTAAAACAAGCACAAGGATTGATAATTTTACTTTCTTCATTTTTTTTTCTTATTTGTCTTTTTAACGTTTTGCATTTGGCTTCCGGCAGTTTCGAAGCACTTTCCTGTCCACCGAAAACAACGCTGACTACGAAGCGAAAACCTTGCTGGCAGCTATTGACTCGCTATATGCTGTTTTTTTATAAGCCGTTTTTCTATTTTTCATTCCTGTTAATTAGTTCAAAAATCAACTCTGTCAAAGTTTTCACGTCACTTTCAATTGTTCCTTTCATATATCGTTCATAAACACTTTCGTTGTCTGGTGGGTTGAGGTTCAATGTTAATCCTTTTTCTAACGCTAACAGCCTTAAAAACTCTCTTTGTGTTCGTCCGTTTCCTTCTCTGAATGGGTGTAAATAATTCACGTTATCCAAAATTTCCGCCAATTTCTCGGCTAATATTTTTTTGTTGTCTTTCAGAATTTTCTTAAAATCGGCTATTAACTGGTCAATATATCTCAAAGCATTGTCAAAATGAGAGGTGGGAAAGAATTGTTTGCCGTCTTTACTTATTTCAACTATTCGTTTTTTACCTGCCCCTTCTTGGCGTAGTCAGATATCAGTTTAGACTGGGTGGAATTTGCAATTCCACCCTCAAATCCTTACCAATTTACAATTGGTTTATTTTAATATCGTCTTCTATCATAAGCAAATTAGGCCTAGTCCTAACCATATTACTTCTACACTCACCTTAGAAGGAGGGTTCTCATCCCTCATAATTAATAATTGCTTATTCTAAGGCATAAAAAAAGCGTCGAAATTTTAATATTTCAACGCTTTGCAGAGAGGAAGGGATTGGCTTTGCCTTTCCCTAAATGAAGGAGGGTTGCAAACCAAGCCTACTCACTTCGTTCCTTTTGGTCTTTTTGCTCATTAGCCACTCAAGCAAGCTAGGCGGCTAAAAACAAAAAGCCCTTCCGCGTCGCGAAAAGGCTTGTTTTGCAGAGAGGAAGGGATTCGAACCCTCGATACCCTTTAGGGGTATACACGCTTTCCAGGCGTGCTCCTTCAACCACTCGGACACCTCTCTGTATGTATTTTTCCCGACTCCCTTTCAGAATCGGAGTGCAAAGAAAAAAATTATTCGACCCCTTTCCAAATTTCCTGCGAAAATACCCAAGCTTTCTCAGGTAGTCATCTCGCCCGCAATCGGAATGGTCAATTTTCTTCGGATTTCTTCTCGATCCTTGGACTGCCCCAAAAGGAACATCAACTTGGTTACAGCCGCTTCTGTGGTCATATCAGCACCGCTGACTACACCCACATTCAGGAGTTCTCGGGAAGTTTCATAGCGTCCCTGAATCACCCGACCACCATTGCATTGGGACACATTGAGAATGATCAAACCCTTGGCGATAGCCCGCTCGAGTGACTTCATAAACCATGACTCACTGGGACTATTTCCCGATCCATAGGTCTCAAGCACGACCCCGCGCAAATCCGGGATTGCAAAGCAAGCATCCATGATTTTGTCCGTGATCCCCGGGAAAAGCTTCAGCACCATCACCCGATTATCCAACTCATTGAGTAATTTGAGCTTTTTACTGGGTTCGTAGGGGCGAATAGCCGCCAATTGGTAATCAATCACAATTCCGGACTCCGCCAAAGGCGAGTAGTTTTCAGATTCAAACGCATCGAAATGAACACTCTGCACCTTTTTGGATCGGTTGCCCCGGAGAAGTAGGTGATTGAAAAAGATGCAAACCTCTGGAACAATAGGCTTTTCATCGATTTTGGCTGTCGCAATCTCCAAGCTGCTCATTAGGTTTTCGCGGGCATCCGAGCGAAGTGCTGAGATGGGTAATTGCGCACCCGTAAAAATCACCGGCTTATTCAAGCCTTTTAACATGTAACTAAGCATGGACGCAGAGTAGGCCATGGTATCCGTACCGTGCAGGACCACAAAACCATCATAGCTATCATAATTCTCATAAATAATGTAGGCCATATCCTTCCAATGCAAAACAGAAACATTGGATGAATCTATCGGAGAAGGAAAAGATATCACCGTGATGGCCACGTCCAGATTATTAATAATCGGGATCTTCTCCAGAATCTGCCCAAAATTAAAGGGCACCAAGGCTCCACTTTCATCGTAAGCCATCCCCAAAGTGCCTCCAGTATAGATGATCAAGACCGAGGAAGTCTTACTGGTCTTGGCCCGGGTATTCAGGCGAACTATTTTATAATTCATTTTCAAATTTCTCAAACAAATTTAAGGCGTTTGAACTCGTAGCCTCAGCTACCTCAACAGCGCTCATTTGCATCAAATCTCCCACACGTTCAGCAATATAAGGCAAATAAGCGGGGGTATTTCGCTTTCCCCGAAAGGGTACCGGAGCCAAATACGGCGCATCCGTTTCCAAAACCAAGTTTTCTAGGCTCAGATGGGGCAAAACCTGATCCAAGCCACCATTCTTGTAAGTGACTACTCCACCGATCCCCAGCAAAAAGCCCAGCTCAATGATCTGCATAGCCTGCGTCAGATTGCCGGTAAAGCAATGGAAGATCCCCCTAAGCTTTCCATCCTGCATCTCCCGAATAATCTCTATAGTCTCATCCATGGATTCCCTACAGTGAAGCACGATGGGAAGGTCGAGTTCTTGAGCCCAGGATATTTGCTCGCGCAAAGCAATTTTTTGCTGCTCAAAAAAGCTTTTATCCCAATACAAATCCAGGCCTATCTCTCCCACTGCTGCAAAAGGTCGTTTCCACAGCCATTCTTTCATCACCTCAAGCTGCACTTCAAAATTCTCCTTCACATCGCAAGGATGCAGTCCCATCATGGGTATGCAGCGACCCGGGTAATCCTTTTCCATCTGAAACATCTGATCGATGGTCTCCACATCCACATTGGGCATGTAAATCCGCTCCACTCCTGCCTCTTGGATCGCTTCCATGACGGCCTTTCGATCAGAATCAAACTTTGGTGAATAAATATGTGCGTGTGTATCAATCAGTCTCATCGGTACTTACGGGATTTCCACTCGGTAGAAGAAGGCCAAAAGTAATAAAGAATACTCAGGAGGGTAAGAGGCAGGAAGTAAAAATCAAATAGAAATAATAAATACCTGTTAAGACTTTGGCCGGTTTTAGACGCGAAATACTGAATAAAGGAAGAAAGGAGCAGAACTTTCAGCATAAAAAAAAGCAGGCCAAAAAGCCAATTTGAGAGTATCAGATAGCTGATCAGAGGGTAGAAAGCAAACTGTAAACCTAAGGCTAATTGCCAATACCAAGGTAAAGTCACCACGCCACTCATCCAGCGCTTTCGCTGTTTCAAAAGCCGGGGAAGGCTTTCCTCTGCCTTGGTTCGTGCCAGTGCTTTTTCGCTTACTTGATGGGAAATGGTAAAGCCAGCTTGCCTGATTTTTCTGGAAATCTCCAAATCCTCTGTCAAGCTTTTGCTCGCTCCTTCAAAACCTCCCGATGCCAAATAAGCCTCTCGGGAAATACTCATATTATTGCCCAAGCCTGTGGTAGGAATCCCCCAATCTGCAGCAACTTTGACAAAACCCAAGGTCATCCACCAATCCAGTTCTTGAAATCTGCCCAGAAGACTTCTGCCCGCCACCTGGGTGATGCCCAAAACCATTCCCGTTTTGCCTTTGTAGGCAGCTAAAAGGCTTTGAATCCAATCCCGAGGAACTTTGCAGTCGGCATCTGTGAAAAACAGAATTTCTCCCTGACAAAGCTTCCCAAGCTTAGCCAAAGCTTTTGCCTTTCCGTTTCGGCCCGGTTTCAGCTTTTCTGTATTGATGATTGTTACATTCTCTTTTCCCACAGCCCATTGATGAAGTATTGGCAGGGTTTGATCTTCGCTTTGATCATTGGCAAAAAGAAATTCAAGCTTTTCCGCAGGATAGCTCAACTTATCCAAAGAAGCGAGTAATCTCGGGAGATCCTTCTCTTCATTACGTGCGGCCACCAGAATACTGACTTTCGGGAATTGATCAGATGCTTTGACGGGGAAGCTTTTCCAGCGGAACCTCAAATGCCAAAGCCCAATCACAAAAGGGCTAATAGAAAGAAAGGCCAATATCCAGGCGAAGACTATCACAGCAATTCGGTCTTCCAACCCCTATCTACCAGATAATCCAAAAAAGTCGGAAGTACTCGAGTCAAGCGCTCTTTGGTTTTTTCCTGATCATGAAAGACCACAATCGACCCCGCGTCCATTTTTTCGGTGCTCCCCTTGAGGACCTGTTCATCATTCAAATCGAAATCATAATCCCCAGAAAGCACATCCCACATGATGACTCTTTTGGATTGGAGGAGTTCTTTAGCTTGGCTTGGCCGGAGTTGACCGTAAGGAGGCCGAAAAAGCTTCGTTTCGAGCCCCAACTTCTCAGCCAGTATCTGATCACAGCGATCCACGTCATTTAGATATGTTTCCAAATCAGTCTTCCATCCTTTCAGATGGTGATAAGTGTGATTGCCGATTTGATGTGCACTTTGGATGACCGCTTTTGCCAGATCTGCATGTTTGCGCACATTATCTCCCACCACAAAAAAAGTCGCCTGTTGATTTCGCTTTGCCAGTTCATTGAGCACAAAATCCGTCGCTCCCGGTACAGGTCCATCATCGAAGGTCAGAAAAACTGTTTTCCCTTCTGCCGGGATTTTCCACTCCCTTTTCGGAAAAACTGCCTGTATCGAAGATGGAACCTTATGAATGACCATTTTTAAAGCGCAGACTAAATAATGTCAGATCATCCCGCAAAGCTTCTTTTTCTCTGAATTTCTCAAAACGGGCAAGAAAAGACTCATGAAAATCCTTGGGGTCCATGCACAGATGACCGGAGACAAAGTCCTTCAAACGATCCTCCCCAAACTCCTCTTCGCTCTCATCCATGGCCTCTGTCAGTCCATCCGTGTAGAGATGAAGAGTAAAATCTCCCTTAAGCTTCCTTTGGCCTGCCTCCATAAATGGCAGCTCCTCGAAGGCTCCAAGTACCGTCGTCCCCGCATTGAGCAGCTCGACTTCTCCGGCATGCTCATGACAGAGAATGGGCGGATTATGCCCGGCATTCACATAGTCCAAGGTTTGGGTATTGCGGTCATACATCCCAAGAAAAAAGGTGATGAAGCGCTCTCCGTGAGTATTTTCAAAAAGGGTGAAATTCAACTGATTGACAATGGTCGTAAGCGAGCGCTCTCCACTTCGCAATAAGGTCCGAAGCGATGCCTGAAAATTAGACATCAGCAAAGCCGCGGCTATTCCTTTACCTGATACATCGGCAATACAAAAAAAGTCAAGTCCGTCTGCCACACGAATCAAGTCGTAATAATCTCCACCCACCATACTGTGAGGAATGTAAGTCACCTTTGCCTGCAAATTCCCTTCTTCGGGAAGATTTCTGGGAAAAAGCAATTGCTGCACTTGGGAAGCGATGGCGACCTCCCGATTGAGCACCTCTTGCTGTAGTTGCTTTCGGGCAAAGCGCTTATTCTCCAGTGCTACGACCAGAATATTGGTCAATGCCTGGGTAAAGTTCAAATCCAAGTCTTCATCCATTCGTTTTCGCTTGATAAAAAGAATGGCCAGCATTTTATCCTTATGATAGACGGGAAGATAGGTCTCCAGCTCTTCGAAGGAAAAGCCTTCATCCAAATGAAGCTCCAGCTTTTCGGCCGACTTGGTTTCGTGGATCTGATCCAAAGAAATGATTGGAGGAACCTTGGCTTTGACTCCATGCGAGATCTTTTTCTCAAAGCCCTTCTCCGTTTGCATATACAGTATCAAGGAGCGGATATTGAGGTGTATCAAGCAAGTAAACTTGAAAATCTCGGTGAGTGTACTCTCCGGCTGATTTTCATTGATCGCCTGCGTGATCTCCAGCAGAGACTTCAGCTCGAGTTCTTTTCGTTGATATTTTTGGTTGGTTTCTGTCAAAGTCAAATTGCATTATGGGCCATCAGCCCTTTTTTGGTGGCAAGGAAAAGCAGGCTTTTGCCTTCGCTCAGGATATCTACATCCCCAAAAAGCTCATCATCGGGAGAAGCAAGACATTTGATCATTCCCTTTTGAAAAAGCGAATGAAGCGTCTGAAGCAATACCTCATCACTCCAGCCTAGTTCCTCCAACAAATAATCAAATGATTGAACGAAATAAAGTTCGTCCAGCAGGTCAAATTCCTCGTCTGTCAGTTCCATTTACTTCAAAATTAACATTTCCACGGATGCTTCTTCCCTTCCAGCTATAATTTCCAAAAATAGCTCCAAATCCAATACGGAGCGAATAGAGCGGATGAAACAGACTCGTGCCGAAAAGATGGATTTTCTTCGATTTTTCGCCATAACACTCCAAAATTTTCTCCAGGGAATAGTACTCCCCAAGACCTTTCAAAAGCCAGGTCAGGAAAAATACAATCCAGTCCCAAACTCCTTCAAGTAAAAGGAAAAAGGAAGCTATCCAAAACAACTGCATTACAATCACCGCCAATGAAGCTCCAAAATGGGAAAAAGAGGGATGGGCTCGCCACTTTCCAGCCCAGCGAATTCGCTGATTGAAAAGTGCCTTCCAAGTTGGCTCTGACTGGGTACGAACCAAAGCCTCTACCTTGAATTGATAATACGTGCTTTCCTTCCCGAAAAATTGGTGGATTTTTTTGAGCAAAAACTCATCATCTCCTGAAAGCCAATGCTCATTTCCTGCATAGCCAAACACCCTCAGGAAAGCGGATTTCCGAAAGGCTAAATTGGCCCCGCTGCACATCAGGGGCTTCTTCTGAGCAAAAGAAAAACCCGTCAAAAGCAGGATGCTCGCCCAATCCAAAAGCTGAAAACCGGCAAGAAAACCATCACTTTTCTCTGTCAAAACAGGCCCTGCTACCAGCTGAACGGAAGAGTTAGAAAAGGGAGCTTTCATTTGCTGAGGCCAGCTTGATTTCCATCGGCAATCTGCATCTGAGGTAAGGATAAGATCAGTTTTGGCTGCATGAACCCCAGACTGAAGCGCTGCTTTTTTCCCCGAGCCTGCACTTCGAATCAGCTTGAAAGGTTTTCGCTTGGCGATCAGTTCCTGAAGTTTTTCGAAGGAATCATCCTCGCTTTGATCGTCGATAAAAATGACTTCCTCAAATTCACCATCAATTTTTTCTAAATGGGAAAGCAGACTATCCAGATTTTGAGACTCATTACGAATTGGAATCAGGAGTGTGACGGATAGCTTGGATCTTTCGAAAGACTGTTCCTTTGAAGCTGCGCTTAGCCATTTGGACCTCAAGAACACAAGCAAAATGCAATAGACAAAGGCACCTATCAAATAAAAACTTAGCATCTTTTGGACTATCTTGCGGCAGTGAGTAAAGAAGCTAAAAAAGCCGCAAAGGAAAAAATCATTCTAGGGATCGATCCCGGCACCAATGTGATGGGTTATGCCCTGATTGTCACTGAGGGCAAGCAGTATAAATTGCTTCAGTATGGAGTGATTCACCTGAAAAAGTACGGAAGTCATGAATTGAAGCTCAAAAAGATCTTTGAGCGGATCACCGGTATTTTGGAGGAGTTTCTGCCGGATACGGTCGCACTTGAAGCGCCTTTCTACGGAGCCAATGTCCAATCTATGCTTAAGCTTGGGCGAGCCCAAGGGGTGGCAATGGCAGCTGCTTTGGCACGGGAAATCCCCATCACCGAATACTCTCCCAAGAAAGTTAAACAGTCAGTAACCGGGAACGGAAATGCCTCCAAGGAACAAGTTGCTGCGATGCTTCAGACACTTTTTAAGCTGGAAGAAATCCCCAAAATGCTGGATGCAACCGATGCTTTGGCCGTGGCACTTTGTCATCACTTTCACGAAGGAAGAATCCAAAGCCGCGGTAGAGCAGCGGGCTGGAAATCATTTATCGAGGAAAATCCGGGTAGGGTGAAAAAGTAGGGGGAGCACTTCAATTTTTTTCTTATTCTAGAGATTTTAATTACCGAAGAAATGGATTCATCAGTAGTATGACTTTGAATGCATTGCTGGGTAGTGTTAAAAGCAAAAAACAGGAGAACGAATCAAACTTCAAATTGAGAAGAATGAAAACTATTACTTTTTCTAAATTCTCGAGGAGTACAGCCTGTGATCTTTAAAAACGCAGCATTAAACCGGCTGATTGATTGAAAGCCGCAATTGAAAGCAAGCTGGGTGATAGAAAGATCGGATGTTAATAGTACCCGCTGCGCATGTGAAATGCGTTCTTCCGTGATATACTGACTCAGCGTAGTCCCAAATGTTTTTTTAAAAATATTATTCGCATGATCAGGATGTAGGCCTATCGCCTGACCTATGTCGGATACTTTGATAGGATCAGTATAATTCTGCGCAATAAACATGGCTATTCTTTCCACTTGATTGGTTTCTTTGATTGGAGTAGCAGCGACACTTTTTGAAGAATCAGGCACAAATTCAAAGGCCATTCTATTTACCCTTGCTTGAATTTCCAGCAAGGCAATTTTTGGATTTTTCCTTTCCTGAAAATCATCGAACCAACGCTTGAAATTTGCTTCATCTATAGACGTATATAAAGGGTTAGTCTCGGAGATAATTTCACCGTTCAAAATTTTCTCAACAAAGATTGTCGGTAATTTCCATTCTAAAAAAACAGAGAAAGGAACAGTGCATACGTAATAGGGCTGCCTGCTTTCAAACCCTACGATTTGATGAGGAGTCAAGGCCCAGAAAAGAGTGAATCGATTGGCTGGAATCTTGATTTTCCTACCTTGAAATAAATAGGTAATCCCCTTTTCCAGGAAATAGTTAATTTCAATTTCATTATGCCGATCAGGTTTGTGCATCAGACTCGGAGCCCATTTTTCGCAGGAAAAACCATAAGGCTTGAATACATTTCTTTTTTCATCAAAACGTCTAATCATCTCGGAATTCAATAGATTCTTAAGTGAATGTAGGTGGTTTTCATCTAATCACGAGAATAATTTTGTAGTATATCGTTTCCCCAATGATTCCTCTTAGATCATGCACAAATTATTAACTATCTCCCTTGTTCTTTTACTTTCAATTTCTGGACTTGCACAAGAGACCAATGAAAACCAAATACTCAAGCCAAGATTAGTGGTACTTACCGACGTTTCCACCTGGGAAACAGATGACAGTGAATCACTCGTTCGCTTGATGGCCCACGCTGATCTCTTTGAGATAGAGGCCTTAATTTTTACTACGGGATGGAGTTTGGATAAAACCCGGGACGACTTCATGGATCTCATTCATGTAGCGATCGATGCCTATGAGAAGGACTTACCAAATCTTCAAAAACGCTCCAACCAAGAGAAATTCAATTCAGATGAATCTAGGCAATCAATAGGCTATTGGCCAAGTCCTGACTATTTAAGAAGTATCACGATGTTTGGAAGCAAAAACC
Organism: Algoriphagus marincola HL-49; assembly: GCA_001314815.1. Lineage (GTDB taxonomy): Bacteria > Bacteroidota > Bacteroidia > Cytophagales > Cyclobacteriaceae > Algoriphagus > Algoriphagus marincola_A. Next base: position 18,412 of record LJXT01000034.1, on the reverse strand, counting down.
GTGGATTGGAATTCCTTGGAGAAGGCAATCAATCTGCCGGGAGTAATTTTATCATTCAACTTGCAGACGAAAAAGATGATAGACCACTTTGGATTACTGTTTGGGGAGGTGGAAATACTTTGGCTCAAGCAATTTGGGATGTAAAAAAAACTCGGTCTGAAGCTGAATTGAAGGCATTTTTACACAAAACACCAACCTATGCGATTACCGATCAGGACAGGGATCAAAAAACTCCCTATGATATCAGCTCTCATTATTGGATGAGAAAAGAGTTTACTGATGATCTACTGTTTATCTGGGATGAATCAGCCTGGAAATTTCAAAATGGAACGGGCAAGAGCAATTGGGAAGCCTATGCAGAGCATATTCAAGGTCATGGGGCATTGGGAGGAGTTTATCCCAAATACAAATATGGAGTAGAAGGTGATACGCCTGCATTCCTGTATCTGCTGCCAAATGGTCTCAGCAATCCAATGATCCCAGATCAGGTAAGTTGGGGTGGATACGCTACCTACCAGCTCAGCGATGATGGAGAAACAATGGCATACACCAACTTCAAAGCCCCAGACTATGACATATCGAAGAAGTACCTGGAGCATTTCTATCCTGCCACTTTCAATAATTTTGCTGCTCGCATGGACTGGGCAAAGGAAGGAAGAGGTAATCGGAACCCGAACGTGGTGATCAATAAAAATGAAGGAATTGAAATCATCACTCAAAAGGTAAAACCAGGTGAACTGGTGGCCTGGGACGCATCACAGTCTTCTGATCCTGAGGGGGACGCATTAACCTTCAGTTGGTGGACAATTCCAGAAGCCAGTACTTACAAAAATGAAATTATTATAGAAGGAAAGGATTCCAGCAAAGCGAATTTAATAGTCCCCAAGGATTTTGCAGGCAAAACTTTACACATCATCTGTGAGGTAACAGATTTAGGATCACCTCAACTTACAAGCTATCGCAGAATCATAATTGAAGGGGATTGATTCAATAAAAAAATCTAAAGCTCACAGATTTGATTTTTCAGCAATAAAAAAAGGACACTATTTCTAGTGTCCTTCGTAGTAGCGGGAACAGGACTATTTTAATTAATTGATTTACTGTATTTTAAATATAATGAGGGACAAATTCGGGGACAAGTTCATTTTGTACCAAAAAATTTAAATTCTTTTGAATGATTTCGAATTTCAACCCTCGTACAATTCGTTTGGTACGAGAGGTACGAAGGATACGAATTGTACGAGTTAAGCTTTTTTCTTTTTGCTGTTGCTCCAATTTTAACATTTCACGACATTATTCTGTCGCAAAGGTGTTTTTGCGACAGAATAGAGTTATTATTGTCGCAAAATAGATTTTGACGCATGGACATCCAGAAAGAGCTTGATGATATCCTACTTACTTTGAGGTCTTTTCCTAGTAGTGCAAGCCTGGAGGAGCTGAAAGAAGCACTTCCAATTTCTATTGAAAGACGAACCCTACAGAGAAGACTAAAGAAACTCAAAGAAGACCAGCTAATCTATACCGAGGGAGGTTCCCACGCTACCCGATATTTTTTTAAGGATACAGCAGCTTCTCAAGCTAAGATTGAAACAAAAGAAGGCTCTTCTATGACTCTCCCTCTTTCACCAGGAGGAAAAGAGGTTTGGGCTTTGGTCTCACGTCCTGAAGCGCAAAGAAAACCTGTCGGTTACGAACGGGATTTTTTGAAAAATTACCGTCCCAATATCGACAGCTACCTCAGCAAAGAAGAAAAACAAAAACTGGCAGAATGGGGAAAAACAAAAAATCAGGAACAACCAGCTGGAACCTACGCTCGAGAAATATTGAATCGTTTGCTGATCGACCTTTCCTGGAATTCAAGCAGACTGGAAGGCAACACTTATTCTCTTCTGGATACGGAATTGCTTATCCATAACGGAAAAACTCCTGCAAACAAATCTCCAATGGAGACGCAGATGATTCTTAACCACAAAGAAGCTATTGAGTTTTTGGTAGAATCGTCTAATGAGGTAGGCTTTAATCGCTATACTTTTCTCAATCTACATGGCATGCTTTCAAACAACCTATTACCCAATCCGGCTGCATCAGGAAGGCTTAGAACTTTTGGGGTAGGGATCACCAATTCGGTATTTACTCCTTCGGGAATTCCGCAGCTCATTGAAGAATTATTTGATCTAATTCTTGCAAAAGCAAGCCAAATCCAAAACCCATTTGAGCAAGCTTTCTTTGTATTGGTTCAGCTTCCCTATCTCCAACCATTTGATGATGTCAATAAGCGTGTATCCAGATTGGCTGCCAATATCCCCCTAAACCTACACAATTTTGCACCTCTTTCTTTTATAGATGTGCCGGAAGAAAGCTATGTCAAAGGAATGATTGGCATCTATGAATTAAACCGCATTGAATTATTCAAGGATGTTTTTCTATGGGCCTACGAGCGGTCAGCTTTGAGGTATGCGGCAATTCGTCAATCTCTTGGTGAACCGGATCATTTCCGAATGAAATACTGGGAGGAAATACGAGCAATCGTTAGCTACATCGTGATCAATGCAATGGAGAAAGAAGCCGCATCGCAGGCAATAAAATCTGAAGTCAAAAAATTACCAGAATCAGATCGATCCAGATTCACCGAGGTAGTAGAAACAGAACTTCTAGGATTACATGAGGGCAACTTTGCGCGGTATCGAATAAAACCCTCTGAGTTTTCTGCTTGGAAAAAGCGATGGGATTCTTAAAACTGTTAGAAAACATCTAATTAACAATTGTTTATATAAAAACATCTTTACTTATTTACACTAAAAACCAAATGCATTAAATACAAAATCTAGACTGCGAATAGGAGGTGAGGATGGATTAGGAAATTGTTTTGGTGTAAGTAAATTAAACCATTGACAAGTTAGGGGCCAAAGAATATTTAAAAAGGTGATTTGAAAATCAGAAAATATCCCTGTTTGATGACTTTGATAAAAATGGCCAATTCAAGACTTATGTCAGTGGACTGCAAAAGATGGGAATTACTGTAATTTTTGGTAAGAAATCATTTGAATGATTTTTACTTGGTTACTTGGTTAAACCCCTATACACATATCTAACTAAGTTAAGTCTGGGTTTTTCGAGATTATAAAAAAGGGGGATATCACATCCATTTTTCTACCATTTTCCTGCAAACTGTCCCCCAAAAAAGAAAAACCCCAAATACTGAACATATAAGGGGTTTGTAGTAGCGGGAACAGGACTCGAACCTGTGACCTTCGGGTTATGAGCCCGACGAGCTACCAACTGCTCCATCCCGCGATATATTTTTATTTAACTATTTCAATGACTTAAGGACTCGAACCTGTGTCCGCCTCGGCGGATATAAGCCCGACGAGCTACCTCCCGACAACTATCGGGATGCTCCATCCCGCGATATATTTTTATTTAACTATTTCAATGACTTAAGGACTCGAACCTGTGTCCGCCGCGGCGGATATTAGCCCGACGAGCTACCTCCCGACAACTATCGGGACGCTCCATCCCGCGATATATTTTTATTTAACTATTTCAATGACTTAAGGACTCGAACCTGTGTCCGCCGCGGCGGATATAAGCCCAGAGAGCTACCTCCTCCCGATAATTATCGGGACTCGGGATGCTCCATCCCGCGATACATTTCTAAAACTTAATCGTCTTCTCTTTAGTTCCATTCGCCCTTCCGGCGAATTGTGGTACAAAGGTAAAGACATACTGTCAAAAATCAAGTACCTTTGTGAAAAATATTTCAAGAAATGAATCCTCAAACTCATCAGGCAGGCTTTGTCAATATCATCGGAAAACCCAATGTGGGCAAGTCTACCCTGATGAATATCCTGGTCGGCACACCGGTGTCGATCATTTCTCCCAAGTCCCAAACAACCCGTCACCGCATCCTTGGCCTCTCGAATACAGCCGATTATCAGATCGTATTCTCCGATACTCCGGGAATGCTCAAACCACAATATGAGCTCCACAAAAGCATGATGTCCTTTGTCAATCTTTCATTGGAAGATGCCGATATCATCTTATTTGTGACGGATCTTTTTGAAACCGACGCGGATATCGAGCCGATTATCGCAAGAATAAATAAATCAGGGATCCCAGTTTTGCTGGTAATTAATAAAATTGACCTAGCTAAGGAAGGTCAATTGGATAAAGTCACCGAATATTGGACCTCAAGAATTGAGGCCGCTACGGTGATTCCTATTTCCGCTTTGGAGAAGTTCAACACCGAGCGAATCATGCAGGAAATTCTAGACCGCCTGCCTGTTCACCCACCTTTTTATGATAAAGAGGAACTAACAGACCGTCCGGAGCGGTTCTTTGCTTCCGAGATCATCCGGGAGAAAATATTCAAAAACTATAAAAAAGAAATCCCATACAGCACCGAAGTGATGATGGAGGATTTCAAAGAAGATACGGATATCATTCGCATGCGCGCCACCATCTTTGTGGAGCGCAATAGCCAAAAGGGAATTCTCATTGGTGAAAAAGGCAAAATGCTCAAGAAAGTGGGTATTGAAGCCCGCCAAGATTTGGAAGAATTCTTTGGCAAAAAAGTCCATCTGGAAACCTTCGTCAAGGTGGAACCGGACTGGCGCAAAAACAAACTCAAACTTAGAAAATTCGGATACGATCCCTCTTAAAAATGGCAAATATTGTAGCAATTGTTGGAAGACCTAATGTGGGCAAATCCACACTCTTTAATAGACTGGTGGAAGAGAGAAAAGCCATCGAGGATAATGTCAGCGGGGTAACTCGGGACCGACACTATGGGCATGCCCAGTGGAATGGAAAATTTTTCTCGGTCATTGATACCGGTGGTTATGTCACTGGATCGGATGATGTGTATGAGGCTGAGATCCGAAAGCAGGTCAAGCTCGCGGTGGAAGAATCGGATGTTATTCTTTTTGTCGCAGACTGTCATGATGGATTGACGGATTTGGACAAGGAATTTGCCGACGAGCTTCGTGGAAGTAAAAAGCCGATTTATATCGTAGCTAATAAGGCAGATAATCAAGAAAAGGCTTTCATGGCCAATGAATTTTATGCTTTGGGACTATCAGATTTTGAAATCTTCCCCATCGCTGCTACCAGCGGTAGCGGAACAGGTGAACTTCTGGACCGTGTGGTGGAGCACTTCGAAGATGAAGGAGTAGAAGATCCTGATGCCGGAATACCAAAGATTTCTATCCTTGGTCGTCCTAATGTCGGGAAATCCTCTTTCCTAAATGCCCTACTTGGAAAAGAGCGATCTATCGTAACCGATGAAGCCGGAACAACCCGGGATGCGATCCATACCCGATACAAGCTTTTCGGTCAGGACTTTATCATCACCGATACGGCAGGGATCCGAAAGAAGGCCAAGGTCAAAGAAGACATTGAGTTTTACTCTGTCATGCGATCCCTCAGGACTTTGGAAGATTCGGATGTAGTCATCGTCATGGTCGATGCATCCCGAGGACTGGAGTCTCAGGATGTCAATTTGATTTCCCTAGCCATCAAAAACAATAAGGGAATCATGATCATGGTAAACAAGTGGGATTTGATCGAAAAGGACCACAAGACCATGAACAAGATCAAGGATGAAATGATGGAGCGATTGGGTGAGCATAAGTGGATCCCGATCATTTTCACTTCGGTAGTTGAAAAGCAACGAATATTCCAGGCGATCGAATTGGCCGTGAAGGTTTATGAAAATAAAAATAGACGGATAGCGACTTCCAAATTGAATGATGTGATGCTGCCGGAAATCGAGCATTATCCACCGCCAGCTTGGAAAGGCAAATACATTAAAATCAAATATGTAACCCAATTGCCGACGAAAAATCCGGTGTTTGCTTTCTTCTGCAACCTCCCGCAATACATCAAAAATCCTTACACAAGATACCTGGAAAATCGCCTTCGCGAGAATTTCGAATTCGATGGAGTACCGGTAAAAATCTTGTATAAAAACAAATAAAAATAATTTTAACGGCAATTTGCAAAATTGATAAAACTTCAGATACCTTTGCACCGCATTTAAAAAAACACAACAAATGAACAAGGTATTTGCAATTTTCGCAATCGTCGGTTTGATGGCTACTGCCTCTTGCGGCAACAAAGAAGTAAAAGAAGAAGAAACAGTTGAAACTGTTCAAGAAGCGACTGAAGGAGCTGTAGAAGCTACTGAAGAAGTGATCGAAGATACAACTGACTCAATCGAAAATGCTGCTGAAGTAGCTGTTGAGCAAGTTGAAGAAGTGGTAGAAAACAACTAATCACCCATCCTTCTCAAATTTAAAGAGCTTCGAAATCGGAGCTCTTTTTTTTTTGCTACTTATCGAATCTTAAAAATGTGGACTTCCTAGAATCCATAGATATCTGTAATTTCCCAACATGGATCAATCCGAAAAGCTTCGCGAAATTCTTTCTGCAAAAGTCCCCTATGCAAGCCTGGAGTATTGCATAGATCTTTGGAAACAAGAGAAGTTTAATTTCACCGTAACCCGCGAACGAAAAAGCAAATTGGGGGACTTTAGATGGAAGCGAGATCAATCGCTGCAAACTATCACCATCAACGGGAATCTGAACCCTTATCAATTCCTAATTACCTACATCCACGAAGTAGCCCATTTATTTGCTTTTATTCAATTTGGTTTAAATATCCCCCCACACGGACAGGAATGGAAGCGAGTATTTAGGAATCTGATGTCTCCCCTTCTTCGGAAAGAAGTTTTTCCTCAGGATCTTTTGATTCCTCTTGTCAGACATATGCAAAACCCCAAAGCTACTTCAGCAGGGGATCTTTTTTTGACAAAAGAGTTGAGTAAATATAACAAAGCAACTGCTGGAATTGAAAAAAGCTTCCTTTCCGATTTGAAACCGGAAAGTATTTTTGAGCTCAATGGCCGAAAATTCAAAAAGAAAGAAACGCGTAGAACACGAGTTCTCTGCGAGGAAATCCCCTCAGGCAAACGCTACCTTATTTCTCAATTAGCAGAAGTTCAGGTTGAAAGTTAAAAGGTTGAAAGTTGAAGGGTTAGAAGGTTGTAAAGTCATCGACTTAGCAGGTAATCGATCTTTAAACATCTAACAATCACGTGTACTATTCACCAAAACCTACTCCCGCTCCTCGCCGATCTGATTATCGGGTTGGGAAAAATCCTTGGGTTGAGGAAGGTCCTGAATGGAATTGATCCCGAAATACTCCATAAACTTCGGCGAAGTTCCATAAATCATAGGACGGCCTATTTGCTCTGACTTCCCTTTGATTTCGATCAGTTCTTTTTCCAAAAGTTTTTGAACCGAATAGTCGGAGTTGACACCTCGAATCTGTTCAATTTCCCCCTTTGTTACCGGTTGCTTGTAGGCAATGATAGAAAGGGTCTCGAGCTGGGCCGTTGAGAGACGCTTTTGACTCTGTTGCTTGAGTAGTATCGCAATACTCGTTTGATAGGCCGGCTTGGTCAAAAATTGATACCCCCCAGCTATTTTTTCGAGAGAAAAAGAAAACTCGTCCTGCTCATATTTTTTAATCAACTGGGCCAAAGCTTCGTCGATGTGCTCACCCGGCACTTCTGACTCAAACATTTCCGAGAGACATTTTTGAATCTCAGCTTTGGGCAATGGCGCAGGACTGCAGAAAATCAAGGCCTCGATATGACGGGGAAGAAAATCCACTTTTATTTCTTTGCAAGCTTTGCTTCTATAGAATGCATGGTATGAGGCACCGCTCGTAGCCGCTCCTTAGAGATCAGTTTACCCGTATCCACGCAGACGCCATAAGTCCCATTCTTGATCCGCACGAGTGCATTCTCAAGATTGATCACAAACTTCTGTTGACGGGCTGCCAATTGGCTCAGACTTTCACGCTCAAGCGTATCTGCCCCATCTTCGAGTAATTTCGAAGTAGATGCTGTATTGTCCGTACCACTATCGTTCTTTTTACTGAGAGATTCCTTGAGCATACCCAATTCTTCTTTAGCACTACTCAATTTTTTCAAAATGATCTCTTCAAATTCCTTTAATTCTTCTTGAGAATAGGATGTTTTTGCTTCCTGGCTCATGGCGATTCTATTAGATAATAATTCTTTGACGTACTGGATTTTTTAAAGTTCCCTAAAATACGTGGGGGATTGCAAATACAAAAATTTAATTTTACTCTCGATATAAAAATCCCTTCCCAATTGAATAAATGGCTCTATTTTTAAATTATTCCATCCATATAAAATAAATCAAGACATGAATAAAATCTACCTTTCATTCCTTTCAGTTTTAATTATTTCTTGGTCTTGCTCGCAGCCAACTGACAATCAGTCGGTTTCAGAAAAACCTACAACCCGATCTGAGTTTGCACTTGCTATCCATGGAGGAGCAGGTACCATAAAAAGGGAAACCATGAGTGAGGAACAAGAGGCTGAATACCGTGCGAAGCTTAAAGAGGCGCTCGATGCTGGCTACACTGTCTTAGAATCCGGAGGTGAAGCGCTGGATGCCGTCATTGCTGCAGTGAAAGTCATGGAGGACAGCCCCTTGTTCAATGCTGGAAAAGGAGCTGTCTTTACCAATGAAGGAAAAAATGAAATGGATGCAGCTATCATGGACGGGAGAGACCGAAACGCAGGTGCCGTGGCAGGACTGACTACCGTCAAAAACCCAATTACCGCGGCACGAGCTGTAATGGAAAATTCACCCCACGTATTTATGACTGGTGCAGGAGCCGAAGTTTTTGCAAAAGAACAGGAGCTCGAACTGGTATCTCCGGACTACTTTTACACCGATTTCCGATTTCAGCAATTGGAGAAAATCCGTGAAACCGAAAAAACACAACTGGACCACAGCTCACTTTTAGAGCTGGAGCTTCAGGATCCCTTTTTCAAGGATCGAAAATTTGGAACAGTAGGCGCAGTAGCACTTGATAAAAATGGCAATATCGCCGCAGCTACTTCCACTGGTGGAATGACAAACAAGCGCTATGGCCGAGTAGGTGATGTACCAATCATAGGAGCCGGCACCTATGCAGATAATGCAACTTGCGCAGTTTCAGCTACAGGACATGGTGAGTTTTTCATTCGAACTGTCGTTGGCCATGAAATTGCCTCTCAAATGCGGTATGGAAATAAAAGTCTCGAAGATGCCGCAAATGATGTAGTCATGAAGCAATTGGTAGAAATGGGAGGTTCAGGCGGAATAATTTCCATCGATCGTATGGGGAATATCGCAATGCCTTTTAACTCTGAGGGGATGTATCGTGGCTATCGAAAAGCCGATCAGGAAGCTCAGGTATTTATCTACAAGGACGAAAACTAGTAGCCTTAGGCGATTCAAAAAAAGCCGCATTCGTTGAAAAGAAGGCGGCTTTTTACCGAAGTCTAAAATGATCTAGGCTACTGCCTGCTCCTGATTGAGAATTTTTTCCAGTCGCTTTTTAAGGATCATTTCGTCGGCATCGATTTGGTAGCGCAACTTGAGATATTGCACCACCTCCGAAATCGGCTTGGATTCCACGATGCAAAGTTGTTTGAGAGCTTTGTTGATTATTCCAGGTTCCATGATTTGGGCGTGATTTATTACTCTAATTTACTGATTTTTAGCAAATCATGTTTCGCAAAATCAAAAATTTTAGATACGTTCTGCAATAATGATTGTTTTTTTGACATTTCGAATTCTGCCTTGCAGGTCAAACAACTCCACTAAAAGCACATAATAACCCGTCGGCAATCTTCTACCTTGAGAGTCCGTCCCTGTCCAAGTGTATAGTCCTTGGGTAGCCAAAATCTCATTTTGCGCAAGCACCGACACGATTCTGCCAGAAATATCATAAATTCTGAAGCTTCCTACCCAACCTGATTGGTCCAATTGATATCGAATCGTCGTGAAGGTATTGCCTTGACTCCCCTCAGGATCAAAAATCTCGGGATCAATTTGAATAAGTTCAGCTTCAAATTCTCCCGGTATCCGCTGAGAATTCACCCTACCCGGTGTAGCATACTCTTCATTCCCAGAGGCTGAGTGCCAATTTCCTGCAAAATCAGCAGGTGACCCGACCGAAACCCTTTCCAGCGAAACACCCTTGGTCTCCCGCAGCAAAGGATGATGCAGTTCCTCATCGTACTCAAACTGTTCGGCGATTTCCTCCTGAGCATCTATCAGCACTACCGTACCTCCAGAAATAGGATAAGAAGGCAAAGTCCTAACCTCAAAAAATCCTCCATTTGCAGACCTGGGATAGTCCATTTTGAGTCGTTCGGAATCTGTACTGATGGCCAAAAAGGAACCTGGAGACATCACCAAGCTCTCTTCAGAAAGCGTCCGGACTTGGTCAACCTGTCCCAAATCATCCAAGTTGGCTAATTTCCATTTCCCAATTTCCAGATAGTCCTCGGTCGGATTATAAAGCTCCACGAACTTAGGACCTCCACTGCGAGGGTCAAAAAGCAGCTCATTAAGAAAGACTTCGCCAATTTTTGCAGTTCGTGGACGGATGAATTCTATTCTAGTCTCTTCCAGTTGATTTCCACTGCAATCGACCACCCCGTCCAATCTTAATTGATAGGATTGATTGTCAGTAATAGCCTCTGTGAAAAATAAAAGAATCTGATTTCCTGCTACTCCTACTGAATCGAGCGGCATTTTGGGTTCAATTTGGAAGTCCGCAAGAGTCAAAGTTGATTGGATAGGCTCTGAAAAAACTAAAACCAAACTTAGGGAATCAGTGAAGGAGTAGCTTATGAACTCAGGAGCGAAGGTATCCGGAGTAAGGTTTAGGACTGAGTTTTCTGTTCCGGGAGTACCTCGGGCCGGAGATTCAGAGGGTTTGAGAAATTCGCTTTGCTCACAAAGCAGGTTAGGATTTACCACTTCCAAACTGTAGCCTCCACCGCTAAGCTCTGAATCTCCCCAAGTTGCCGTGGAATAGCTGATTTGATCTATTAATTCTACATTTTGATCGAGAAGACTAATTTCATCCCCTGAATTAAGCAAGGTGGGCCAAGGATCAACCGCGAGGACATCTCCATATTCACCTAGTAAAGCTGCCTGACTGGCTGGAGCCAAGATCAAATAATCCCCCGATTCCATCCAAAAATCTTCTAAAATAGATTCGCTTCTGGAATTCCGAATACTCATTCCTCCAAGCCTAATATCCTTTTCACCCAAATAAAGAAGCTCGACATATTCCACATTGGGCAAGTCATTTCCTTCCTGAGGAGCCGGCATGACTTCATTAATAACCAAATCCTTAAACCCGATAGCAGTAGGATCTTCGAAGCGAAAAGTAAGGGTTGTATCCCTCAAAAAATTTCCCGCCAAATCAGGAATTTGACGAATCGTGAGAACATAATTTTGACCAACTGCCAACGGTTCTTCAAAATCCAGATAAACCAAGGAATCAAAAGCCAAACTTGCACTGATTGGCTCTATATCATCTAGCGAGTAATTGAGTTGAATTTGGGAAAAAACTGCATCCAAGGGTTCAGAAAAGGCTAATTCTACTGTCCTAGGCCCAAAACCTCTTACAGATTCCAAAGTCGGGGGCTGCAAATCCTCCACAAAATCTCCAAATTCAAAATCATCCAAAAGCCACCGAGCCGCACTTCCCGTTCCGGGACCATAGTCGATTTTAAGCCGAAAAAAGATTTCCTCTAAGCCTCGGAGTGAGTCGGGCAACTCAACTTTAAACTGACGAAAAACCTGATCCTCATTCGCAAATTCCGAATTGTCTCCGATTTGTACCATTTCGGAAAAATCTGAGTCCAAACTTTCTCCAAATCCATAAAAAACCAAAGCGGGTCGGCTACCACTTCCATTTCGGATCGATCGTGCCCAGAATTGTATGGCAGGATTCTCAAAATCAGCGGGAGAAAGCCGAACGGTTAATTCTCCATCGAAGGTAGAAATAGGCTGAACCGCCAAACACCGGCTTCCCTCCTTTCCGGAGGAATTGGATTGAAAAATTCGTGAAGAATTTGCTCTCAACTCATTCCCGCGCCAACCTGGAATAAATTCATCGGGATCATTTACAATTCTAAAATCCTGTTCAAAATCCTCCTTTTGATTCGATGCTTTCAGAGCACCTATCTGAAACAGAAACAGTATTAAAAGAAAAAGTCTGCCTAAAAATCTGATCATAAACCTATTAGACTAGAATCCGTAAACTAATTTACTAAATCTAAAAGAATAATTTTGATTTCAACCGAATAAAAATCCTTCAGGGTCCAGGCTATTTCCCGAATAGTTAATCGGTCAGGTTGAGCTTGTTTCGTAACAAAACCAGAAAGGGGCAGTTTTTATGAAAAGAGCTTATGAGAGAATATCAGATACATTACAAAAACGGTGAGACAAAATATGCCCAATGCGCCGGCAGGGAAGACTTACTAAATAGGTTTTTTGACGGCGATGAAGAGAAACTAAAGGCCGATGTAAACTTATTGAAATGGGAGTCTTCAGCTATGTTTTTTACGGAGGATCCACAAACGGGAAAAGTAGATTCCCAAATTACCACTGCGGATGCCAACCCTTATGGCTGGAGAAGAGAAGGTGAATTTGATGACAAGTGAATCTCTTTCAAGGAAAGAGCATGAGGTATCAATGGAAAGCTTTAAGAGTCTCCTTACTTGAGAGCTATCGGGGCGGCAGGGATCCGAATTTGATAAAAAGTATTTGAGTAAATCAATAATTCTCAGGATAAACCTGAAATTGATTACATAGCTATTACTTTTGCAAACCGATACATTAACCTATTTAAACCATCATGAAATCGAGCCTGCCTTCCGCAGGCAGGCATGACGTACCCGTCACAAGGGGGGATGCCCCGATGTATCGGGGAAAATATGCGACCTGCCTACCGCAGGCAGGGATTCCATGTGACCGCTTAAAGACAAATTATAAACACATGAAATTAGCAGTGGTAGGAGCAACCGGTCTGGTAGGCTCTGAAATTCTAGAGGTGCTAGACGAGCACAATTTTCCATATGATGAATTACTACTAGTCGCTTCTGAGCGCTCTGTGGGAAAACAAATCGAATACAAGGGAAAGACCCATACAGTTATTGGTTTGGCCGATGCAGTAGCAGCCAAACCTGAGATCGCCATTTTTTCTGCGGGTGGAAGCACCTCTTTGGAATGGGCTCCCAAATTCGCTGAGGTAGGTACTACTGTGGTAGACAATTCCTCCGCTTGGCGTATGGATCCAAGCAAAAAACTGGTTGTACCGGAGATCAATGCCAAGGAACTGAGCAAAGAAGATAAAATCATTGCCAACCCCAACTGCTCCACGATTCAGATGGTCTTAGCATTGGAGCCTTTGCGACAGCGATACGGCATCAAGCGTGTAGTAGTATCAACCTACCAGTCAGTCACAGGCACCGGGAAAGCCGCGGTAGATCAAATGATGGCTGAGCGAGCAGGAGAAGAGCCTGAAATGGTTTATCCTTATAAAATTGACATGAACGTCCTTCCTCACATCGATGTGTTCCAGCCTAACGGCTACACCAAGGAAGAGATGAAAATGATCAATGAGACAAAGAAAATTTTCTCTGACGATAGCATTGCTGTTACAGCCACTACGGTACGTATCCCTACCATGGGCGGTCATTCTGAATCGGTAAATGTGGAGTTTAAGACAGATTTTGACTTGGCTGAGGTCCGTGACCTACTTACCAAAACTCCGGGTATCGTCGTACAGGATGATCCGGAAAAATTGCTTTATCCCATGCCAATTCATGCCCACAAGAAGGATGAGGTATTTGTAGGAAGACTTCGCAGAGATGAGTCTCAAGCCAATACGCTGAATATGTGGATCGTCGCAGACAATCTAAGAAAAGGCGCAGCGACTAACGCTGTACAAATTGCAGAGTACTTGCTGGCAAATAAACTGGTCTAATGGATATCAGCGAAGTAAATAACGCTGAATTCAAAAAATTTGTGCAGGATCATATCCAAGACGATCCTGCACTTTTGCTTTTTAGGTATCAGGGCAAAGTTCCTTTTGACTTGAAAATGGCTGTGCAACAGATTTCAGCCAGACAAAAGGCTTCTAAAAAGCTCCCAAGCTGGTCAAGCAACCCAAGTTTGCTTTTTCCTGCCTCTTTGGCTTTGGAGCAGAGTTCTAGTGAAGAAACTGCCAAATTCAAGTCGGAAGGACTCGAAGGAAAAACCATGATTGATCTCACCGGAGGTTTGGGAGTGGATTTTTTCTATCTAAGCCAAGGCTTTGAAAAAGGGATCTACTGCGAAAGGCAGGCTGAACTTTTCCAGATATCGAAGTATAATCTTGAACAATTGGAGCTATCCAAGGATTCAGAATGCTTGGAGGGTTTAGGAGGAAAGTTTGACTTTGTGGAAGGCGATGGCTTAGAGTTTTTAGAAAAAACAGCTATCCAATTTGACCTAATCTATGCCGACCCTGCCAGAAGAGGTTCCGGTAATCAAAAGCTTTACAAACTGCAGGACTGCGAGCCCGATGTAGTAAGCAATTGGTCGCTCCTAACTTCCAAAACTAAACATACTCTAATCAAAGCCTCTCCCATGCTGGATATTTCTCAGGCTTGGAAAGAGCTCCCGGATATCCAAAGAGTCACAATCATTTCTGTCAAAAACGAGGTAAAAGAACTTTTGCTTTATTGGAAAAAAGGATCGGTTTGCAAGCGGCAATCTGTAGAAGTGGTGGAGTTGGGAAGTAATTTTCCGAAATTTAGTTTTGACAGAGAAGAAGAGGAACAAGCTGATTCAAACTATTCGGAAGCAGAAAAATATTTGGTCGAACCCCTGAGCGGAATCTTAAAATCAGGAGCCTTCAATCTTTTTGGGAAACGATACGGTTTGAAAAAGCTGGAAAAAAACAGCCATTTATACACAGGAAACCAAGTTCCTGAAGAAATCCCTGGGAGAACTTTTGAAGTAATCCAAGAAGTAAATCTAAAGAAGCAAGAGATCAAAAAGCTCTTCCCAACAGGAAAAGTCAATGTCATCACCAGAAACTATGTACTGGGTGCCGACTCCTTAAAAAAGAAAATGGGGCTTAAAGATGGAGGGGATGATTTTTTAATTGCGACAAAAACCATGAAAGGCTATAAGGTTTTTTGGTGTCGAAGGCCAAAAGAAATATCTTAGGGATTGAGGATATTAGGTAGTTTTCAAACAATCATTCCAACTTCAATATCATGCAAAAGAGACTATTCATTTTAACAGGTTGTAATGGAGCTGGAAAAACTACTTCATCATTTCGAATACTTCCACAGCTTCTTGACTGCAAAGAATTCGTCAATGCAGATGAAATTGCCAGAGGCCTTTCCCCATTTCAGCCTAAAAAGTTTCTTTAGAGGCAGGAAGGATTATGCTTGCTAGAATTCATGATTTGATAAAAGAGGTGAGGATTTCGCATTTGAAACAACATTGGCAACAAAATCATATTCGAGCCTAATTAAAAATGCTCAAGACCAAGGATATTTCGTCTCAATAGTATTTTTTTGGCTTAAATCACCGGAGTTAGCAGTAGAAAGAGTTAAAAAAAGAGTAACTGAGGGTGGGCATCATATTCCAGAAGAGGTAATAAAAAGGAGGTATCACCGAGGGTTAATAAACTTATTTAATTTGTATATTGATTTAGCAGATTATTTATTGATTTTCGACAATTCTGGACCGGACCCTAAATTAATTGCCGAAAAAGAAACTAAAATAAAAGTCATAGATGTTCCTACATTTGAGGCCATTAAATCTTTTCTATCATGAGTTCAGAAGAAAAAGAAGTATTGAAAGAAAAACTAAAATCCGCCATTCTCAATTCAGGCGAAGATTTTTTGAAAATGAAGAAGAAATTGAAACAAAATATAGTAGTTCAAATTGACGGAAAAATAGTAACAAGAACACCAGATTATTTTTTAAGAAAAAGGAAGAAAGAAGAAAATGTGTACTAGAATTTTTCAAAAATATTAAAGGTTATAAGGTTTTTGGTGCAAGAAAAAAAGTGAAGGAATGTAATCACTCCTTCACTTCTTCATAGTCTACATATTCTCCGCCTTCGATATCTTTCTGGCGTTTCTTTTGGTGATTTTTAGGGATATAATCCACATTCACCCCCTCATTTGATCTGGAAGCAGCCTGTTGTGCTCTACGCTGCTCTCTTTCCATCTCGTTTACCTGCTGAGCAAATTTTGCCAACTTGGTACGAAGAAAGTATCGGATAAGCTGCCCAAGCAACCATCCGACACCCAATAGAATTATGATAAATTTTAATAAACCTCCCATTAAAGCTTTTTTTGATTCGAAATTATCTACTCAAATACAAGTTTCGCTCTGAGTAGATTTTCAAGAAGTAATCGTCCATCAAATCGTCAATAAAATAGATTGCCTCACCGGTGGACTTCATTTCAGGCCCTAGCTCTTTATTCACATTTGGGAATTTGTGGAAAGAAAAGACGGGTTCCTTGATGGCATAACCCTTTTTGAAAGGTTTGAATTCAAAATCACTGACTTTTTTCTCCCCAAGCATCACCTTTGTGGCATAATTGACATAAGGTTCCTGATAAGCTTTGCAGATAAAAGGAACGGTCCGCGAAGCTCTAGGGTTGGCCTCGATTACATAAACCTTGTCATTTTTGATGGCAAACTGAATATTGATCAAACCTTGTGTCTTCAGTGCTAGTGCAATTCGCTCGGTATAAGTTTCGATTTGCCGGATGACTAAATCTCCCAAGTTGTAGGGAGGTAATACGGCATAGGAATCTCCGGAGTGAATACCCGCGGGTTCAATGTGCTGCATGATTCCGATGATATAGACATTCTCCCCGTCACAGATCGCATCGGCTTCTGCCTCAATGGCTCCTTCCAAGAAGTGGTCCAACAAAATCTCATTGTTTGGTATATCCTTTAGCACGTTTACCACATGCTCTTCCAGTTCTTTCTCATTGATCACAATTTTCATCCCCTGTCCGCCGAGTACATAGCTCGGTCTTACCAATAGTGGAAATCCAATCGTCTTGCACAGTTCGAGCGCTTCATCCGTATTGTGAATCGTGCCAAACTCTGGATAAGGTACATTATTATCTTTCAGGAGCGTGGAAAACAAACCTCTGTCTTCTGCCAAGTCCAAGGCCTCGTAACTGGTACCAATGATCTTAATCCCGTATTTGTCAAGCTTTTCTGCAAGCTTCAGGGCCGTTTGACCACCGAGCTGCACGATTACTCCTTCAGGCTTCTCATGAAGGATAATCTCATAAATATGCTCCCAGAATACCGGCTCGAAGTAAAGCTTATCAGCCACATCAAAATCCGTAGAAACCGTCTCAGGATTACAGTTGATCATGATGGTTTCGTATCCGCACTCTTTGGCCGCAAGGACGCCATGCACACAGGAATAATCAAACTCTATCCCCTGTCCTACCCGATTCGGACCAGAACCTAGAACAACCACTTTCTTTTTGTCAGTACGGATGGACTCATTCTCTTCTCCAAAGGAAGAGTAATAATATGGAGTCTGCGCTTCAAATTCAGCGGCACAGGTATCAACTAGCTTGTAGACACGCTTAATCCCCATCTCTGTGTAGCGCTTATTGAAAACCTCACTCTCCAAACAGCCAAGCAAATGAGCAATCTGACGATCTGCATACCCCTTTTTCTTAGCCATGTCCATTACCTCGTGGGGAATGGTATCTATGGTATATTTATCTATTTCAGCCTCGAGATGGATAAGTTCCTCGATTTGCTTCAGAAACCACTTATCGATCTTAGTGAGATCCTGAATGGTTCGGAATGAAATCCCTAACTTAAATGCATCATATACATGGAAAAGTCTGTTCCAGCTAGGATTAGCGAGTGAATAAAGAATTTTCTCCTGATCTCGGAGTTCTTTTCCATCTGCTCCCAATCCATTTCTCTTGATCTCTAGAGACTGACAGGCTTTTTGCAGGGCTTCTTGGAAATTCCTTCCAATTCCCATCACCTCACCCACAGCTTTCATGGACAGTCCTAGTCGACGGTCAGAGCCTTTGAATTTATCAAAGTTCCAGCGAGGAATCTTCACGATCACATAGTCGATGGAAGGCTCGAAATAAGCTGAAGTGGTTCCAGTAATGGAGTTCGAAAGCTCATCCAGATTATAGCCGATTGCCAACTTGGCAGCTACTTTAGCAATTGGATATCCAGTTGCCTTTGAAGCCAAAGCCGAAGATCTGGAAACACGTGGATTGATCTCGATACCGATGATTTCCTGATTGTCAGGGCTGACCGCAAATTGCACATTACAACCTCCGGCAAAGTTCCCGATGGAATTCATCATGGTAATGGCATAGTTTCGCATGCGCTGATAGACCGTATCCGGCAAGGTCATAGCCGGAGCAACTGTAATAGAGTCTCCAGTATGCACACCCATGGGGTCAAAATTCTCAATGGAACAGATCACGATCATGTTCCCGATATT